>NZ_JXQR01000036.1:0-106565 GCF_000834715.1 Flavobacterium sp. MEB061
GGCTGTAGCCGATGCCAATTCATGCGCTGCTACGGGAGTTGTTTTGGGAACCCCAACAACAACTGATAACTGTACAGGCACAATCACAGTTACCAATAATGCACCATCAAGTTTCCCAATCGGAATTACAACAGTAACCTGGACAGCAAAAGATGCTTCGGGAAATACACAAACGTGTACACAAACGGTAACAGTTAGCGATACCCAAAAACCAACAATTACCTGTCCGTCAAATGTTACGGCTGTAGCCGATGTTAATTCATGCGCTGCTACGGGAGTTGTTTTAGGAACTCCAACAACAACGGACAACTGCACAGGCACAATCACAGTTACCAATAATGCACCATCAAGTTTTCCAATCGGAATTACTACGGTGACTTGGACAGCAAAAGATGCTGCAGGAAATACGCAAACGTGTACACAAACGGTAACAGTAAGCGATACCCAAAAACCAACAATTACCTGTCCGTCGAATGTTACGGCTGTAGCCGATGTTAATTCATGCGCTGCTACGGGAGTTGTTTTGGGAACACCAACAACAACTGATAACTGCACAGGCACAATCACAGTTACTAATAATGCACCATCAAGTTTCCCGATCGGAATTACTACGGTTACCTGGACAGCAAAAGATGCTGCAGGAAATACGCAAACGTTTACACAAACAGTAACAGTTAACGATACCCAAAAACCAACAATTACTTGTCCGTCGAATGTTACGGCTGTAGCCGATGTTAATTCATGCGCTGCTACGGGAGTTGTTTTGGGAACCCCAACAACAACTGACAATTGCACAGGAACAATCACAGTTACCAATAATGCACCATCAAGTTTCCCAATCGGAATTACTATGGTTACCTGGACAGCAAAAGATGCTTCAGGAAATACGCAAACGTGTACACAAACAGTAATAGTTAACGATAACCAAAAACCAACAATTACCTGTCCGTCGAATATTACGGCTGTAGCCGATGTTAATTCCTGCGCTGCTACGGGAGTTGTTTTGGGAACACCAACAACAACTGATAACTGTACAGGCACAATCACAGTTACCAATAATGCACCATCGAGCTTTCCAATTGGCGTTACAACAGTAACCTGGACAGCAAAAGATGCTTCGGGAAATACGCAAACGTGTACACAAACGGTAAAAGTAGTAGGTCCAATTAAAGCAAATGATGATATTATATCTTCATTTAATGGATTTTCAGGAGGAGTTGCTGTTTCAAATGTTTTAAGTAATGATCTTTTAAACTGTAATACTGTAATTACAAACCATGTGAATCTTACTTTAGCAAGTACTTTACCTTCTGTTTTAACTTTTAATACGACTACTGGGTCAGTAACAGTTAATCCACAAACTCCTGTTGGTACTTATTCATTTGATTATACGATTTGTGAAAAATCAAATACAACTAATTGCAGTACAGCATCAGTTAAAATTACAGTTGTTGCTCCAGTTATCGACGCTGTTACAGAAACTACGACTTCAATCAACGGAAACACGGGAGGAACGACAACAGAATCAGTAATTACAAATGATACCTTAAACGGAAACCCGGTTGTAATTGGTACAAATCCCGGAGAAGTAAAACTAACAAGTGTCACGGTTCCAACAGGATTGACATTAAAAGCAAACGGAACAGTAACTGTTGCAGCCAATACCGCTGCCGGAAACTATAATGTTGAATATAGCATCTGTGAGATCACCAACCCGACAAACTGTGATTCTGTAATTTCAGTGGTTGTGGTAGGAAAACCAGCCATCGACGCGGTAACTGAAACTACAGCTTCAATCAATGGAAACACAGGAGGAACAACAGCATTGTTAACAGCTAACGATACCCTAAACGGAAACCCGGTTGTAATCGGAACCAATCCCGGAGAAGTTAAACTAACCGGAATTACTGTTCCAACAGGATTAACCTTAAACGCAGACGGAACAGTAACGGTTGCAGCGAACACTGCTGCCGGAAACTATAACGTAGAATACAGCATCTGCGAGATCACCAACCCGACAAACTGTGATTCTGTAATTTCAGTGGTTGTGGTAGGAAAACCAGCCATCGACGCGGTAACTGAAACTACAGCTTCAATCAATGGAAACACAGGAGGAACAACAGCATTGTTAACAGCTAACGATACCCTAAACGGAAATCCGGTTGTTATTGGAACAAATCCTGGCGAAGTAAAACTAACGGGGATCACCGTTCCAACAGGATTAACCTTAAACGTAGACGGAACAGTAACGGTTGCAGCGAATACTGCTGCCGGAAATTATAATGTTGAATACAGCATCTGTGAGATCACCAACCCGACAAACTGTGATTCTGTAATTTCAGTGGTTGTGGTAGGAAAACCAGCCATCGACGCGGTAACTGAAACTACAGCTTCAATCAATGGAAATGCAGGCGGAACGACAGCAGAATCAGTAATTACAAATGATACTTTAAACGGAAATCCTGTAGTTATCGGAACAAATCCCGGCGAAGTTAAATTAACCGGAATCACCGTTCCAACAGGATTAACCTTAAATGCAAACGGAACAGTAACAGTTGCAGCGAACACTGTTGCCGGAAACTATAATGTTGAATACAGCATCTGCGAGATCACCAACCCGACAAACTGTGATTCTGTAATTTCAGTGGTTGTGGTAGGAAAACCAGCCATCGACGCGGTAACTGAAACTACAGCTTCAATCAATGGAAATGCAGGCGGAACGACAGCAGAATCAGTAATTACAAATGATACTTTAAACGGAAACCCGGTTGTAATCGGCACAAATCCCGGAGAAGTAAAACTAACAAGTGTCACGGTTCCAACAGGATTGACATTAAACGCAAACGGAACAGTAACAGTTGCAGCCAATACCGCTGCCGGAAACTACAATGTGGAATACAGCATCTGCGAGATTACCAACCCAACAAACTGTGATTCTGTAATCTCGGTGGTTGTAGTTGGAAAACCAGCCATTGATGCGGTAACCGAAACTACGGCTTCAATCAATGGAAATGCAGGCGGAACGACAGCAGAATCAGTAATTACAAATGATACTTTAAACGGAAATCCTATTGTAATCGGAACAAATCCAGGAGAAGTTAAATTAACCGGAATCACCGTTCCAACAGGATTAACCTTAAACTCAGACGGAACAGTAACGGTTGCAGCGAATACTCCGGAAAATGATTATGAAATAGAATATAGTATCTGTGAAATTACAAACCCAACTAATTGTGATGTTGTAAAAAGTATTGTTACTGTTACAGGCGGTGTATTAATCGCAAACCCTGATGCAGTAGCTTCTGTAGTTGCCACAAACCAGCCACAAACTGTGGTAAATGTTTTTGACAATGATACCAATAACGGCATCGCTGTTGTACCAAATGACCTAAACTTAACAATTGTAACAGCAGACCCAATTGGATTTTTAACTTTAAACCCTGACGGAACCGCAACCTTGGGAGCAAATGCACCTTCAGGAACTTACGAAATTGTTTACCAAATCTGTGAGAAGCTAAACCCAGCAAATTGCAGTTCGGCTTCAGTAAAAGTAACAGTTGGCACACCAGTTATCAATGCCGTTGAAGAAACAACAACAGCTGTAGTTAATGGAGTTGTTGGCGGAACAACAGAATCTTTAATTGCCAATGATACCTTAAACGGATCACCGGTTGTTATTGGAACAAGTCCAGGAGAAGTAAAGCTTTCAGCGGTAACACTTCCAACAGGATTTGTATTAAATGCAGACGGAACCGTAACTGTGTCGGCAAATACTCCGGCAGGAAATTATAATGTAGAGTACAAAATTTGTGAGATCAATAATCCGACAAACTGTGACAGTGCAACTTCAATAATTGTGGTTACAGGCGGTGTATTAATCGCAAACCCTGATGCAGTAGTTTCTGTAGTTGCCACAAACCAGCCACAAACTGTGGTAAATGTTTTTGACAATGATACAAACAACAGCATCGCTCTTGTGCCAAATGACGTCAACTTAACAATAGTAACAGCAGATCCAACAGGATTTTTAACTTTAAACCCTGACGGAACCGTAACCTTGGGAGCAAATGCACCTTCAGGAATTTATGAAATCGTTTACCAAATCTGTGAGAAGCTAAATCCGGCAAATTGCAGTTCGGCTTCAGTAAAAGTAACAGTTGGCACACCAGTTATCAATGCAGTTGAAGAAACAACAACAGCTGTAGTTAATGGAGTTCTTGGTGGAACAACAGAATCGTTAATTGCCAATGATACCTTAAACGGAAATCCGGTTGTTATCGGAACAAATCCTGGAGAAGTGAAACTTTCAGCAGTAACGCTTCCAACAGGATTTGTGTTGAATGCAGATGGAACCGTAACCGTGCCGACAAATACTCCGGCAGGAAATTATAATGTAGAATACAAAATTTGTGAGATCAATAACCCGACAAACTGTGATAGTGCGACTTCAATAATTGTGGTTACAGGCGATGGACTTCAGGCAAATCCTGATGTAATTCCTTCAGTTGTGGAATCAAAACTGCCTCAGGTTCTTGTGAATGTTTTTGAAAATGATACAAACAACGGAATTGCTGTAGTACCAAATGATCTAAACTTAACAATTGTAACGGCAGATCCAACAGGCTTTTTAACCCTAGGTGCTGATGGAATAGTAAATTTAGGAGCAAACGCACCTTCAGGAACTTATGAACTTACCTATCAAATCTGTGAGAAACTAGATCCAAAAAACTGCAGTCAGGCTGTTGTGCGTGTTAAAGTTAATGCAGTTATGCCAGTTACTCCTGCAACGTCAATTGTTGCTAATAATGATGGACAAGTTTTTGTAGACGGAATTAATGGGCAATTAGCTTTCATCAATATTTTAGATAATGACCTATTAAACGGTTTGCCTGTAAATGAATCAGATGTTGTGATTTCAAATACACCAAATCCTTATTTTGAATTTAATTCAGACGGAACGGTAAATGTATTACCAAATACACCTGGAGGAAGTTATATATTAACATACCAAATCTGCAAAAAAATAAATTCAACAAATTGTGCTACAGCAACATTAAGTGTTTTTGTTGAAGTTCCGGCAATTGCAATTATTAAAACAGCAATTTTCAATGACGAAAATAAAGACGGATATGCAAATGCTGGAGAGACAATTACCTATAAATTCAAAATAACAAATACAGGAAATGTTCCTTTAATGAAAATTATAGTTTCGGATTTATTACCAGGAATTATACTTTCAGGAGATGCAATTGATTTAGGTGTAAACGAATCTGATGAAAATAATTTTACAGCTCTTTATAAGATAAACCAAAGTGATATTAATGTTGGAAGTGTAAGCAATCAGGCAATTGTGCGAGGAAAAAGTGCAGCAGGAGTTGTAGTTGAGGATAAATCAGATGATTCTAATAACATGGAAGATAAACCTACGGTTTTACCATTAAATGGTTGTCAGATAACAGTTCTTAATGGATTCTCTCCAAATGGAGATGGTAAAAATGAGAGATTTTATATTCAGGGCTTAGAATGTTATCCTGATAATACAGTTGAAATATACAACCGTTGGGGAGTTTTAGTTTTTGATATCGATCACTATAACAACGAAGACAGAGCTTTTTTTGGATATTCTGCAGGACGAACAACCATGAAACAATCAGAAGGATTACCTGTTGGGACTTATTTCTATATTCTGAAATATAGAGACAGTGAGTCAAATCAACATGAAAAATCAGGTTACTTATATATCAATAAATAAAAAAATATGCAGCTTAGTTTAGCTAAGCCGTTTTTAAAACTTATTAAATGAAAAAATTAATTTTAGTTTTTATGTTTTTTTCAGTTGTGTGTTCAGCGCAACAAGATGCACAATATACACAATACATGTACAATACCATAGAAATTAATCCGGCTTATGCAGGATCACGAGGCGTTTTAAGTGTTTTTGGTTTATATCGTACGCAATGGGTTGGTCTTGATGGCGCTCCGGAAACGAGTACTTTTTCTATAAATACACCATTAAATAATAAGAAATTAGGGTTGGGAGTTTCATTGGTAAATGATAAAATCGGGCCAACAAACGAAAATACATTGTCGGCTGATTTCTCTTATAGTATTCAAACTTCCGAATCGGCTAAACTTTCCTTTGGTATAAAAGGAACAGCAAATCTTTTTAATATTGATTTAAACAAATTAAGTTTTGAAGATCAGGATGATCCGCAATTTCAAGACTTAAAAAATAAGTTTACTCCAAATGTGGGCGCCGGTATTTATTGGCATTCTGATAAAGCATATTTAGGATTATCTGTTCCTAATTTTATTCAGACAAATCGCTATAATGATAATGATATTGCCATTTTTAAAGACAAAATTAACTACTATTTTATAGCGGGTTATGTGTTTAATTTAGATCGTTTAGAGTATATAAAATTCAAACCTGCCATATTAACAAAAATGGTAGAAGGAGCGCCTTTGCAGGTTGATGTTTCGGGCAATTTTATGTTTAATGATAAGTTTGTTGTAGGTCTTGCTTATCGCTGGAGCGCTTCAGTAAGTGCGTTGGCAGGTTTTCAGGTTACAAATGGTTTGTACATCGGGTATGGTTACGATCATGAAACTACTAATTTACGAAAATACAATTCAGGTTCACATGAAATTTTCCTGCGCTTTGACTTTTTAAATAATTATAATAGAATGACATCACCAAGATTCTTTTAAGCAATTTAAATATGAAGATTAAAAATTTACTTTATACCTTTTTGTTATTTAATTTTTTTCTTAATGCAAATGCTCAAAGTTTAAGCGTAAGGCAGGCAGATAAAAAGTATAATAATTATGCTTACGCTGATGCAATAAAATTTTACGAAAATGCGATAAAAGAAGGAAGTACCGAAGAAAATGTGTTTCAGAAACTGGGCAACTCGTATTACTTTACCGGTGATTTGAAACAAGCCTTAAAATGTTATCAGGAATTATTTGCGATCAATCGAAATCAGGAAGCAGAGTATTTGTATAGATATTCTCAATGCTTAAAATCGGCTGGGAATTATACTAAATCAGATGAAATTTTGGATATTTTTAGTGAAAAAGCGCCTTTGGACAAAAGAGGAGTTTTGTTTAAGAAAAACAGAAATTATTTAGATGATATTAAAGCAAATTCAGGGCGATATGAAATTGCCGATGCCGGAATTAATTCTAAAGATTCTGATTACGGAAGTGCGCTTATAGATAATAAACTCGTTTTTACCTCTGCCAGAGATACGGGCGGAATCATAAAAAAGAACTTTAAATGGACAAATAAATCTATTTCTGCTTTATATTCTGTAGACTTAATGCCAGACGGAAGTATTGGCAATCCTGTATTTTTTCATAAAAAAGGTTTAAAAACAAGATTCAACGAATCGACACCCGTTTTTACAAAAGACGGAAAAACGATGTATTTTACCAAAAACAATTCTATAAAAGGTAAAAGAGGTCAAAGCGAAAATAAAGTTACATTGCTAAAGCTTTATAAAGCAATTTTAATTAATGATGAATGGAGCAACGTGCAGGAACTTCCTTTTAATAGCGATCAATACAGCGTTGCGCATCCTGCATTGAGTTTTGATGAAAAGATCTTGTATTTTGCATCAGATATGCCGGGAACATTGGGATTGTCTGATTTATTTAAAGTAAGCATCAATAATGATGGAACTTATGGAAAACCCGAAAATTTAGGCGCAGATATCAATACCGAAGGAAGGGAAACATTTCCATTTATATCAAATGATAACGAAATTTATTTTGCCAGTGATGGGCGCCCAGGTTTAGGCGGACTTGACGTTTTTGTTGCAAAAATAAACAATGATGGTTCATTTGAAGAAGTACAAAACCTTGGAGAACCAATAAACAGTAAACAAGATGATTTTGCATTTATAATTAACAGTAAAAACAGAAATGGTTTTTTCTCTTCAAACAGGGAAAATAGTCTTGGACTTGATGATGTTTACAGATTTACAGAAATTCGAAAACTAGTTTGTGAGCAGGATTTAATGGGAACTGTTACTGATGCGGAAACAAATCAAACACTTTCGAATGTAACATTGTCATTATTTAATGAAGCCTATCAATTTGTTGCAGAAGTAGTTTCAGATCAAAACGGAAATTATATTTTTCCAAATGTAAAATGCGGTAAAAAATATTTCATAAAAACATCCAAAACAGATTATGAAATTAAGGAAGTTCCAATAGCATTAAAAAGAATAAATGGAAAAACCACTTTGGCAATTGCTATCCAAAAGAAATTTACACCTTTGGTTGCAAAACAAGTAGTTGTTAAAACCACTAAAGTTAATCCTGTAATAATTAAATCTATTAAAGTAGGAACAGATCTGGCGAAATTACTACATATTCCGATGAACTTTTTTGATTTGGGTAAAGCGACGATTAAAAAAAGTTCAGAACCACAATTGCAGAAAATTGTTGATATCTTAAACCAGTATCCAACATTAAAATTAGACATTCGTTCTCATACAGACAGTAGGCAATCTGCAGAAAACAATATGGTCCTTTCAGAAAAAAGAGCACAATCTACCAAAAATTGGCTGATTCAAAAAGGAATCGACGGCAACCGATTAGCAGCAAAAGGATACGGAGAAACCAAATTGGTAAACCGTTGCGCCGATGGTGTAAAATGTACCGAGCAAGAACATCAGCAAAACAGACGAAGCGAATTTATTATTACTTATTTGTAAATAAATTTATCAATATAAGTCCTTTTCTAGATTTTTAGAAAAGGGCTTTTTTATTTGTAAAAACTAAGTTTAATCAAAAGCGGTGTGTTATTCGCAAAAAAACTTTGAAAATGATTCTATTCTTTGTTGGAAAATTCTTAAATTCAAAAATACGATGTATAATGTTTAAAATGAGATATTTATGGGTTAAAAAATGAGGCTGAATGATTTTTATGTTTATTTTTTTCTAACTTTATAGAACTAAATTTTTCAGATATGACTGTAGAACAAATATTAAACACAAAAGGGAGAAATGTGTATTCAGTACGTTCAACAACAACTGTTTTTGAAGCATTGAAAGTAATGGGCGAAAAAAATATCGGAGCTATTCTTGTCATAGACGGATCTGATTTAAAAGGTATTTTGTCTGAAAGGGATTATGCTCGAAAAATTGTTTTAAAGGACAAATCATCCAAAGAAACTTTTGTTCATGAAATTATGGAAAGCCATGTTTTTTCTGTCAAACTCTCCAATAATATTGAAGATTGCATGGAACTGATGAGTACAAAAAGAATCAGACATTTACCGGTTTTAGAAAATGAAATTGTAGTCGGAATAATTTCTATAAGCGACGTTGTTAAAGCAATTATAGAAATTCAAAAAGACACAATTAATCACTTGAATTCTTATATTTCACAATAAAATAAATAAAAAAGACACCTAGTAATTAAATAGTCCAACATAATTTGGGCTATTTTTTTATTACCTCAATTTTCTTTTTAACAAAAGAAAGCTATAAAAACACGCCATTTTAAGTGAAGACTTATATCTTTGTAAGCTAGAATAAAAGCAAAAAACAATGAACAAAGAGAGTAAAAGAAGAGAGGCGTTACTGTACCATTCAGAACCAACTCCAGGAAAAATTCAGGTAGTTCCAACAAAAAAATATGCAACACAAAGAGATTTATCTTTGGCTTATTCGCCAGGAGTTGCAGAGCCATGTTTAGATATTGCAGCAAACGTAGAAGACGTTTACAAATATACAGCAAAAGGAAACTTAGTTGCCGTTATCTCAAACGGTACAGCTGTTTTAGGATTAGGAAATATTGGTCCGGAAGCTTCTAAGCCGGTAATGGAAGGGAAAGGATTACTTTTTAAAATATTCTCTGATATTGACGTTTTTGATATTGAAGTAAATACAGAAAATGTTGAAGAATTTATTCAGACTGTAAAAAATATTGCCCCAACTTTTGGAGGGATTAATCTGGAAGATATTAAAGCGCCGGAATCTTTTGAAATAGAAAGAAGATTGGTAGAAGAATTGGATATTCCGGTAATGCACGATGATCAGCATGGTACGGCAATTATCTCTTCGGCAGCATTGATTAATGCGCTTGAATTGGCAGGAAAAAAAGCAGAAGATGTAAAAGTCGTAGTTTCAGGAGCAGGTTCGGCTGCGATTGCATGTACTGATTTATATGTTTTGTTAGGCGTAAAAGTCGAGAATATAATGATGTTTAATAGTAAAGGACTTTTAACAAAAGACAATCCTTCGTTATCAGAATTACAATTAAAATACGCGATTGACGGTGCCAAAATTGAATTGGCAGAAGCCGTAAACGGAGCTGATGTTTTCATCGGATTATCTTCGGGAGATATTTTAACGCCGGCAATGTTATTAACAATGAAAGACAATCCGATTGTTTTTGCAATGGCAAATCCAAATCCGGAAATCGATTATAATTTAGCTGTAGAAACGCGTAAAGACGTGATTATGGCTACGGGACGTTCTGATTTTCCTAATCAGGTAAACAATGTTCTTGGTTTTCCTTATATTTTTAGAGGAGCGCTGGATGTAAGAGCTACAAAAATTAACGAAGCGATGAAAATGGCTGCTGTTAAGGCTTTGGCTATTTTGGCAAAAGAACCAGTTCCGGAGCAGGTTAACGTAGCTTACGGAGCAACAAAATTAGGTTTTGGTCAGGAATATATCATTCCAAAACCATTTGATCCTCGTTTGATTACAATTGTAGCGCCAGCTGTTGCAAGAGCTGCAATGGAATCTGGAGTTGCAAAAAATCCTATTACAGACTGGGCAGCTTATGAAGATGCACTTCGTGAGCGTATGGGTAACGATAATAAAATGGTGCGTTTAATGACAAACCGTGCAAAAATGGATCCAAAAAGAATTGTTTTTGCAGAGGCTGATCAGTTAAACGTTCTTAAAGCAGCGCAGATTGTTCATGAAGACGGAATTGGTTTTCCGATTTTATTAGGAGATAAAGAGATTATTTTAGGACTTAAAAAAGAGTTAGGTTTTGATGCTGATATTGAAATCATCGATCCTAAAACTACTGAAGAAGAGGCAAGAAGAAACAGATTTGCCACTTTATATTGGGAAACAAGAGAAAGAAGAGGAGTTTCGCTTCTTGATTCTCAAAAATTCATGCGCGAAAGAAACTATTTTGCAGCCATGATGGTAAACTCAGGCGAAGCAGATGCTTTGGTAACAGGTCATACAAGAAGTTATCCAAGTGTTGTAAAACCAATGTTGCAATTAATAGACAAAGCACACGGAGCGTCACTTGTCGCAACCGCAAACATGATGTTAACATCTCGCGGACCAATGTTTTTATCAGATACAGCAATAAATATAAATCCATCTTCTGAGGATTTAGTGAATATTGCTATTATGACAGCAAAAACAGCAAAAATGTTTGGTGTAGAACCAGTGATTGCAATGGTGTCATTTTCAAACTTTGGATCATCTACAAGTCCTGGAGCGTCAAAAGTAAGAGAAGCTGTAGCTTATTTACATAAAAATCATCCTGAAATGATTGTTGATGGAGAAATTCAGGCAGATTTTGCTTTGAATCCGGAAATGCTTCAGGAAAAATTTCCTTTCTCTAAATTAGCAGGTAAAAAAGTTAATACCTTAATTTTCCCTAACTTAGAATCGGCAAATATTACTTATAAGTTATTAAAAGAATTATATAAAGTAAATTCTATTGGCCCTATTATGATGGGTATGGGCAAACCGGTCCATATTTTTCAATTAGGTGCAAGCGTAGAAGAAATGGTTAACATGGCTGCAATCGCAGTAATTGATGCTCAGGAAAAAGAAAATAAAAAAAACAAACTTGCCAGAGAATAACTATATTTTAATTTAACAATAATTTTGTCGTATTTTTATTGCAATTATTGTTATATTTGGGGCTTTAAATTAAATTATGATAACACATTTGCAAGGGAAATTGGTGGAAAAGAATCCCACCGAAGTTGTGATAGATTGTGGAGGTGTAGGATATCACATAAATATATCTTTACATACCTTTTCACTACTTCCTAATGCTGATTTTATAAAATTGTATACGCATCTTCTGATAAAAGAAGATGCGCATACTTTATTCGGATTTGTCGAAAAATCAGAACGTGAGATATTTAGAATGCTGCTTTCGGTTTCAGGCATTGGTGCGAACATTGCCAGAACAATGTTATCATCTATAGAACCAAGACAAATTATAAACGCAATTGCCTCAGGAGATGTAGGTATAATCCAGTCTATTAAGGGAATTGGAAACAAAACAGCACAAAGAGTAATACTTGATTTAAAAGAAAAAGTGTTAAAATTGTACGATTTAGATGAAGTTTCGGTAGTTCAAAACAATACAAATCGAGATGAAGCGTTATCTGCTTTGGAAGTTTTAGGTTTTGTTCGAAAGACTTCTGAAAAAGTAGTAGAGAAGATCGTAAAAGAAGATCCTGAGGCTACTGTAGAAACCATCATTAAAAAGGCGTTAAAAAGCTTATAAACTCATTAAGTTAAACTAATTCTATGCGTAAAATTTGTATTTTTTTACTTGTTTTGTTTTGCGGGAATGTTTTGCGTGCGCAAGTAAATCAAACAGTTCAAGATACAACTAAAACTCAATTTTCTACAGGTAAAGTAGAACTCGCAGATCCTCCAAGTATTCTTTCGGCATATAGATACGATCCAATTACAGATCGATATATTTATACAAATTCTGTAGATGGTTTCTCTATAAATTACCCTATTATTCTAACACCAAAAGAATACGAAGATTTAGTTTTAAAAGAATCAAGAAGAGATTATTTTAGAAAAAAATCCGATGCTATTGATGGTAAAAAGACTGGAAGTGAGGCGGCTAAGAAAGATTTACTGCCAAGATATTATATCAATTCAAGTCTTTTCGAAAGCATCTTCGGTAGTAATACAATTGATGTAAAACCTACAGGATCTGTAGAAATGGACTTGGGTGTTCGTTATACCAAGCAGGATAATCCTTCATTTTCTCCAAGAAACAGATCAAGTCTTACTTTTGATTTTGATCAGCGTATCAGTATGAGTTTAATGGGTAAAGTAGGTACCAGATTAGAAGTAAATGCTAATTATGATACACAATCTACATTTGCCTTTCAAAACTTATTTAAATTAGCTTACACACCTTCTGAAGATGATATTATTCAAAAAGTAGAAGTTGGTAATGTTAGCATGCCATTAAACAGCTCCCTGATTCGTGGGGCTCAGAGCTTATTTGGTGTGAAAACGCAATTGCAATTTGGAAAGACGACAGTTACAGGAGTTTTCTCAGAACAAAAATCACAAACAAAAAGTATAGTTGCAGAAGGTGGAGGAACGGTTCAAAATTTTGATCTTTATGCATTAGACTATGATAACGATCGACATTTCTTCCTTTCGCAGTACTTTAGAAACAAGTACGATGCCTCATTAAGGAACTATCCTTTTATAGATAGCCGTGTTCAAATTACCAGATTAGAAGTTTGGGTTACCAATAAACAAAACAGGGTAAGCACAACGAACAATAACTTAAGAAATGTTATTGCACTTCAGGATTTAGGAGAAGGGCAATTAACCGGTATTCCTGATAATGAAATTGTTGTTACAAATCCAACAGCAGGATTTTTTAACAATCCAATAGATTCGCCAACAGATAACAATAACAACAAATATGACCCTGAACTTATTGGGCAGGCAGGTTCATTCTTAAATTCAAACATTAGAGAAATTGTAACAGCAAAATCAGGTTTCAATAATGCGAATGTAAGTGAAGGAACAGATTATTCCGTTTTAGAAAATGCCCGAAAGCTGACTACAAACGAATATACTTTTAATGCGCAATTAGGATATATTTCATTGCAACAGCGTTTGGCTAATGATGAAATTCTTGCGGTAGCCTTTGAGTATACAGTTGGAGGCCAGGTGTATCAAGTTGGAGAATTTGGTAGTGATGGTGTTGATGCAACTGTGGTTACAGGAAACAACACCTCTAATCAGGCCGTTATTACACAGAGTTTGATTTTAAAAATGCTGAAAAGTAGTTTGACCAACGTTCAGAATCCGGTTTGGAACCTGATGATGAAAAACGTGTATCAAATTCCACAAGCCTATCAAATAAAACAAGACGATTTCAGGTTGAATATTCTTTATACAGATCCATCTCCTATAAATTATATATCACCAGTTGCGGGAACTAACTTTCCTTCAAATCCAACTGGAGATAACAAAGTAGACCAGACACCATTATTAAATGTGTTTAATCTTGACCGATTAAATTATAATAATGATCCGCAAACAGGAGGTGATGGTTTCTTTGATTATATTCCGGGAATAACAGTAGATGTTCAAAATGGCCGAATTGTTTTTACCACCAAAGAACCATTTGGGGAACTGATATTTAAAAAACTACAAAATACAGGTTCAGGTGAAAACTATAATGATCCAAGTACATATAATGCGAATCAGCAGAAATATGTGTTTAGAAATATGTATAGAAACACACAATCGGGAGCTTTACAGGACAGTGATAAAAATAAGTTTTTATTGAGAGGAAAATATAAATCTTCAGGAAGTAATGGTATTCCTATTGGTGCATTCAATGTTCCTCAGGGTTCTGTTGTAGTTACGGCTGCAGGAAGAGTTCTTGTTGAAGGCATTGATTATAGTGTCGATTATCAATTAGGAAGAGTTCAGATTCTTGATCCTTCACTTCAGGCGTCAAATACACCAATTGAAGTTTCTTTAGAAAACAATTCAATCTTTGGACAACAAACCAGAAGATTTATGGGATTCAATATTGAACATAAAATTTCGGAAAATTTTGTTGTTGGAGGAACTTACCTAAAAATGACAGAAAGACCATTTACTCAAAAATCAAGTTATGGTCAGGAATCCGTAAATAATACCATTTTTGGTTTTAATGGGAATTTTTCAACCGAAGTTCCTTTCTTTACAAGATTAGTAAATAAACTTCCAAATATAGATACAGATGTTCCTTCTAATCTTTCTGTTCGGGGAGAAATTGCATTTTTAAAACCAGATGCTCCAAAAGCCAGTGATTTTGAAGGAGAGGCAACTATCTATATTGATGATTTTGAAGGGTCACAATCTACTATTGATATGCGTTCGGCTTATGCATGGAGTTTGGCTTCTACGCCATTTTTAAATTCAATAAACGATAATACTTTTAATGCCAGTTCAAGTACATTAGATTATGGTTTTAAAAGAGCAAAATTGTCATGGTATACGATTGATCCAGTGTTTTATTCCTCAAAACCATCTGGTATTTCAAACGATGATTTATCATTAAATACAACAAGAAGAATATATAGTAGAGAATTATATCCAAACACAGATATTGCTCAAGGCCAGATACAAGTAATAAATACATTGGATTTAAGTTATTATCCTTCAGAAAGAGGACCATATAACAATAACCCAACTTTCAATTCAGATCCGGCAACTTCTAATTTTGGTGGAATCATGCGTTCTTTAAACTCAACTAATTTTGAGCAGGGAAATGTTGAATACATACAGTTTTGGGTACTGGATCCTTATGTTGGAAATGGTGAAGCACAAACAAATAACACCGGTAAAATCTATTTCAACTTAGGTGAAGTTTCTGAAGATGTATTAAAAGACGGAAGGAAACAGTATGAAAACGGATTAGGCCCAGGTCAGGTTTTAGTAAACCCTCAGCCAATTTGGGGAGATGTTCCGGCATCTCAATCCTTAATTTATGCCTTTGATACAAATGCCGATAATCGTAAAAATCAAGACGTAGGTCTGGATGGTTTACCAAATTCTAAAGAAGGATCTGTGTACACGAATTATGCAGGAGAAGCTGACCCTGCGGCAGATGATTATACCTATTATTTAAATACCGAAGGAGGAGTTCTGGACCGTTATAAAAAATATAATGGAGTAGAAGGGAACTCTCCTGTTAGTATAGATGATCCAAATCGTGGTTCTACAACATTGCCGGATGTTGAGGATATTAACCGTGATAATACAATGAACACGATTAATGCTTATTATGAATATAGTATTGATTTAAAACCAGGAATGCAGGTTGGACAAAACTACATCACCGATATTCGTGAAGTAAGTAATATTGAGCTGCCAAATGGAGCTACAACAAATGCAAGATGGATTCAGTTTAAAATTCCTGTTGCTCAGCCTCAAAATACAATCGGAAACATTACAGATTTTAGATCTATTCGATTTATGCGTATGTTCATGACAGGTTTTAATGATCAGATGACAGTTCGTTTTGGAGCTTTAGATTTAGTTAGAGGAGAGTGGAGAAGATATACAAGTACTCTTGACGCAAACGATACAAATCAGGATGATGACGGTACAGACTTTGATGTTTTAGCAGTAAACGTTCAGGAAAACGGTACAAAATGTCCGGTAAATTATGTAATTCCACCAGGAGTACAAAGAGAACAATTATACAATAACAATACAGTTATTAATCAAAACGAACAATCATTAGCGTTACGAGTTTCAGGTTCAGGTTTACAATACCAAGATTCAAGAGCAGTTTTTAAAAATGTAAGTGTTGATATGCGTCAGTACAAAAAACTAAAAATGTTTTTACACGCTGAATCATTGCCAAACGAAAATACATTATTAGATGATGAAATGGTTGGTTTTATTCGTTTTGGAAATGACTTTACCCAAAACTTTTACCAAGTCGAAATTCCTTTAAAAGTAACAAGAACCGGAGGATCATGTTCAATAGGCGCAGATCAGGTTTGGCTGGAAGAAAATGATATTGATCTTGCACTTGAATTATTGACCAGAATGAAAATTAAGGCAATGAGTGTCGATATTAATTCTGATAAGAGAGATATAAATGGAATCTATTACCCAGATGATGATGCAACAATTGACGGAGGAGATGGAGATGGTGCGTTGCGATTAGGGATAAAAGGAAATCCTAACTTTGGTTTGGTTCGAAATTTAATGGTTGGTGTAAAAAGTAGGGCAGATCATAAAGATATTAAAGGAGAAGTTTGGTTTAATGAACTTCGTATGTCTGATTTGGATAACAAAGGCGGTATGGCTGCGATATTAAATATCGATACCAATATGGCTGATTTTGCGACTATTTCGGCAACGGGTAAAAAGAGTACTATTGGTTTTGGATCATTAGAACAAGGTGCCAACGAGAGAGATCGTGAAGATATTCAGCAATATAACATTGTAACTAATTTAAATTTAGGAAAACTGCTTCCTCCAAAATGGGGAATTAATTTGCCATTTAATTACGCTATCGGAGAAGAGGTTATTACGCCAGAATACGATCCTTTTAATCAGGATATTAAGTTAGATCAATTGTTAAGAGAAACAACTGATCAGGCAGAAAAAGATAATATCAGAACACGCGCTGTAGATTATACCAAAAGAAAAAGTATCAACTTTATTGGAGTAAGAAAAGACAGGGCTCCAGAACAAAAACAGCGTATTTACGATGTTGAGAATTTAACGTTTTCACAATCTTACAATCAGGTTGAACGCCATGATTATGAAGTAGAAGATTACGAAGATGAGCAGTCAAATACGGCAATAAACTATGCTTATACTTTTCAGCCTAAAGAAGTAGTGCCTTTTAAACAAACCAAATTCATGAAGAAAAGTGAGTATTGGAAAATTTTAAGTGACTTCAATTTTAATTATTTGCCTTCTAATATTACTTTTAATACTAATATTTTAAGACAAAGCAATCGCCAGCAATATAGAGAAGTCGAAGTTGAGGGAATTGGTCTTGATCCACTTTACAGAAGAAATTTCGCGTTTAATTATCAATACGGTTTTGGTTATAACCTTACAAAATCATTAAAATTAAATTATACAGCAGCGTCTAATAATATTGTTAGGAATTTTTTAAATGATGATAACACCCCAAAAGAAGATTTTAATATTTGGGATGACTATTGGGATATCGGAACACCAAATCAACACATGCAGCAATTGGTATTGAATTATGATATTCCGATTAATAAAATTCCAATATTTAGTTTTGTAAAAGCTAGTTATTCTTATACAGCAGACTATAATTGGCAGCGTTCTTCAACAGCTTTTTCTGAATACACTGATGATAATGGTAATGTATTTGATTTGGGTAATACTATCCAGAATGCGAATTCAAATACTTTAACAACAACATTAAATATGAATACGTTGTATAAGTATTTAGGTTTGACACCTGGGGGTAAAAAAACGGCAAAACCTAAAGCTGTAGCACCACCAAAACCGGGAGAAAAAATTGTGAATACGGCAAAACCTGTTACGAGCAGCAGTCCTTTTTATGATGGCTTAATTGGTATTTTGACAAGTGTAAAAAACATTCAGATCAATTACACTAAAAATAGTGGTACTGTTTTACCGGGATACACACCAAGTGTTGGTTTCTTAGGGACTTCAAAACCATCTTTAGGATTCGTTTTTGGAAGTCAGGATGATGTACGATATGAAGCTGCCAAAAACGGATGGTTAACCACTTATGATGAGTTTAATCAAAACTTTACACAAGTAACAAGCAAACTGTTAAAAGTAACAACTAATATAGATTTGTTGCCAGACTTAAAAATCGATTTAACGATGGATCGTTCTTATTCTGAAAATTCATCAGAACAATATAGCGTGGTAGATGGAAATTATACACCTCTGTCTCCATATACGTACGGAATGTTTTCGATTTCGACTGTTATGATAGGAACAGCTTTTTCTACAAGTAATGAAACCCAATCTGCTGCATTTGATGATTTTAGAAGTAATCGTTTAATCATAGCAAATCGTTTGGCAGAGGATCATTATGGGGTAGGAAATGCAATACCTAGATATGATGTTAATGATATTCCGGCGGCACCAACAGATCCTGCAGCAGAAGATCCGTATAAAAAACAGAGAGAGATTTATGAATCTAATCAAGGATATCCTATAGGCTACGGAAAAAGTAATCAGGCTGTATTATTACCGGCTTTCCTTGCTGCGTACACAGGAGGTGATGCTGAGAAAACATCGACAGGCATTTTTAGAAATTTCCCAATTCCAAACTGGAGTATAAAATACAACGGTTTAATGAGATACAAATTTTTTAAAGATAAATTCAAACGTTTCTCATTGCAGCACAATTATAGAGCTTCGTATACAATAAACCAATTTAGGTCTAATTTTGATTATGATAAAGCAATAGCAGATCCTGTACTCAATCCGACTCAGGACGTAAATACAAACTTCTTTAATAAAACGATTATGTCAAACGTCAACTTGGTAGAGCAGTTTAGTCCGCTTATTCGGGTAGATTTTGAGTTGAAAAGTTCTTTACGATTGTTAACTGAAATCAAAAAAGACAGAGCTTTATCGATGAGTTTTGATAATAATTTATTGACGGAAGTAAAAGGAATTGAATATGTAGTGGGATTAGGATATCGTTTTAAAGATGTAATTTTCTCTTCAAGACTTGCAGATAATCCAACCGGGATCATTAAAAGTGACATCAATATAAAAGCTGATTTTTCTTTTAGAAATAATGAAACTTTGGTTCGATATTTAGATTACGACAACAATCAGTTGGCAGCGGGTCAAAATATTTGGTCTTTAAAACTTACTGCTGATTATTCGTTTAGTAAAAACTTAACCGCAATATTCTATTATGATCATTCATTCTCGAAAGCGGTAATTTCAACATCGTTTCCGTTAACGAACATTCGTTCAGGCTTTACGCTTCGATATAATTTCGGAAATTAATTTTAAGTTTCTAAAGGGGATTTCATTAGAAGATTATTACATTTGTGCCTAAATTATTAAATTATCAATTTTCAAACATACTATTATGAGCATACCAGCAAATTTAAAGTACACAAAAGATCACGAATGGGTTAGCATCGAAGG
This sequence comes from Flavobacterium sp. MEB061, assembly GCF_000834715.1. Lineage (NCBI taxonomy): Bacteria > Pseudomonadati > Bacteroidota > Flavobacteriia > Flavobacteriales > Flavobacteriaceae > Flavobacterium > Flavobacterium sp. MEB061. Next base: position 19,927 of record NZ_JXQR01000036.1, read on the forward strand.
AGATGTAGCAACAGTAGGAATTACTCATTTTGCTCAAAAAGAATTAGGAGATATCGTGTATGTTGAAGTAGAGACTTTAGACCAGACACTTGATAAAGACGAGGTTTTTGGAACTGTTGAAGCTGTAAAAACAGTTTCGGATTTGTTTTTGCCTTTAACAGGAGAAATTATTGCTTTTAACGATAGTTTAGAAAGTGCTCCGGAAACTGTAAATTCTGATCCTTATGGAGCTGGATGGATGATTAAAATAAAAATTGCTGATGCATCAGAAATAGATACTTTATTATCTGACGAAGCTTATAAACAACTTATCGGTGCCTAAACAGCTATTGCTTCTTTGGGCAATTATTTGTTCCGGAATTATCACTTATTTTTGTTTGACAGATTCAAGTAATCTTCCTGCAGTAGCAAATATTCCAAATATTGACAAAATTGTACATTTTTGTTTTCATTTTGGATTTACAATTTCCTGGATTTTATTCTTTAAAAAAGAATTAAAAGGGAAAGCTCCTGATGATTATAAAGCTTATTTGATTTCGTTCATATTTTCGGTTTTTTTCGGAATTACAATCGAAATTTTGCAAAGTGTTTTTACAACAACAAGAGCGGCAGATGTTAGAGATATTTTAGCAAATACGATTGGAGCTACAATAGGTCTTTTTACAGCCATAGCTTTAAAAAAGCAAATCGATAGAATATAAAAATAAAGACCCACTTCGGTGGGTTTTTTTTATTGCCAAAAAGGCAAGATTCAAAAAGAGGTTTTTTTTCTGAATTTTAAATGTATTTTTGTCGAAATTCCACATGTATCTAAAAATCATGAATGTTAAGCAATATTTAGATTCAACATACTTAAAAACTGCCTCTCAAGCCGGACTTTCGGAAGCAGAAAATCTTATCGTGGTTAAAAAAGCAATTTCTGAAGCCATTAACGAAAATTTTAAACTGATCATGATTCGTCCGGAATATGTAAGTTTGGCAAAAGAAATGATTCTAGAAGCAAATTCGGCTTTACTTGTGGGGACAGTTATCGATTTTCCGGAAGGTAAATCAGATATAGAAACCAAAATCAAAGAAGCAAATGCAGCAATTGAAAATGGAGCAGATGATTTAGACTTTGTATGTAATTATGAAGCTTTTAAAAACGGAAATCTGTCATTAGTAAAAGAGGAAGTTTTATTATGTACACAAATCGGATTAGCACACAATAAAACAGTAAAATGGATTATTGAAGTCGCAGCTTTGACAGATAAAGAAATTATTCAGCTTTCGGCTTTGATAAAAAACATTGTTATATCAAATTTCAAAGAAGAAAATTATGCTTCTGTTTTTGTAAAATCTTCCACCGGTTTTTTTAAAACTGAAAATGATTTGCCAAACGGAGCGACAATTCCAACGGTAATTATGATGCTAGAAAATGCTTCACCGTTGCCGATAAAAGCAGCCGGAGGTGTTCGGACATATAATGAAGCAATAGAAATGATTCGTTTAGGAGTTAAGCGAATTGGAACTTCGGCAGCAAAAACAATTGTAGACGGAGGAAATACCCCAAATCAATATTAAATGAAAATTAAATTTTACACCGTTAAGAATTTTTTATCTTTTATTCTTATCCTTTCTTCCTTAGTGGCCCTTTCTCAGGAAAGGAATAATAGTTCTGTTAAGCCTGGTTTTGCAACAGAGCAATTTCCTGTTTTTCCTAATTGTGAAAATTTGCAATCAAAAAAATTAGAAAATTGTTTTTATAAAGAAGTTCAGGATTTTGTTTATCATAATTTTCAAATTCCTGAAAACTTAAAACAAACAAATTATCAGGGAGAAGTAAAAGTGCTTTTTGAAGTAGATGTTAACGGTGAATTTAAAGTAATTTATGTTAATGCAGAGAACGAAGCTTTATCAGAAGAAGCTAAGCGTGTTTTTGGTATATTTCCGAAAATTAAACCTTCATCATATAGTGGAAAGCCAACATATTCTAAATATACAATTTCGATTGCCATTCCTTTAAAAAGTGCCGATCAAATTGAAGCAGAAGCTTTGGCTGCAGCCGAAATTGAAAAACCACTCGAAAAACCAATGACTGAGTTGGATAGTATTGTGTATAAAAAATATAATAATCCTGAATTTGAAAGTCATTTAAATATTCCGTTTTCACATAGTTATTATGCGCAGTTTGATGGCGCAATGAATCAGGTTGGAAGTAACAATCATACTGCTTCAAAACCTTATACTTATGCTGAGGTTTCAAAATACTATAATTTAAAAGCCGTAAATGAATCACTTCAAAAAAATGTTTCGACCTGGTTGGGAAGAAAGTTTTGGAATCAAAATTTAGTTCAGATTCAGGGTGAAGATTATTGGATAGCACTAAATCCTATTCTTGATTTGCAAATGGGTAAAGCTTCAGATCTTGATGCTTCTTATACTTTTGTAAATACACGTGCTTTAAATTTTAGAGGAGGTTTAGGAAAACAAATTAATTTTACAACAACTGTTTTTGAAAGCCAGGGCCGATTTGCAGGTTATTATAATGATTATGCAGAAAGCTTAAAGCCTTCAGGAGGGAATCCTGCTATTATTCCAGGAATGGGCATTGGGAAAAGATTTAAAAGTGATGCTTACGATTTTCCTTTAGCAGAAGCTAATATTACTTTTGCGCCAAGTAAAATTTTTGATTTTCAGTTAGGTTATGGAAGAAATTTTATTGGAGACGGATATCGTTCGTTGCTTGAAAGTGATGGAGCGAGCCCCTATCCGTATTTTAAAATCAATACCACTTTCTGGAAAATAAAATACACCAATACTTATATGTGGCTTAAAGATGTGCGCCCAGATGTTACTGTAGAAAAAACCTATGCGTCTAAGTATATGGCGAATCATTATTTAAGCTGGAACGTTTCAAATAAACTGAATTTTGGTTTCTTTGAATCAGTAGTTTGGACAGATACAAATAATAGAGGGTTTGATGTAAATTTTGTAAACCCTATTATATTTTATCGTTCTGTTGAGTTTGCATCTTCTTCAAGAAGTGGAAATGCGCTTTTAGGGATGACTGCTAAATACAAGTGGAATAACGATGTTAATTTTTACGCTCAGTTTTTATTAGATGAATTTTCAGTTTCTGATATGGGAGCCGGAGAGCAGAGCTGGAAAAATAAATTCGGATATCAGCTTGGGGCTAAATATTTTAATGCTTTTAAAGTTAAAGATTTATTGTTACAGCTTGAGTATAATCATGTGCGCCCTTACGTTTACGAGCATAGCGCTGTCATTACAAATTATGGTCATAATAACCAAAGTATCGGGCATCAATGGGGAGGTAATTTCGAAGAATTAGTAGCAATTGGTCGTTATCATAAAGGACGTATTTTTGGAGATGCTAAATTTACAATGGGAACACGAGGTTTAGATTTTGATACTGCGGGGAACAGCTTTAATTATGGTGGAAATATTTATAAGAGTTATGATGAGAAGCGCCCATATGATACTGGAGTAAAGGTAGGACAAGGTAATAAAACAAGTGTTTTTATTGCTGACATTCAAGGAGGATACTTAATAAATCCGATGACTAATTTAAAATTATTTGGAAGTTTTATTTACAGAAACTTTGATCCAACGCAAGAAACAGCAACTACTTTTAAACAAAGTACAACATGGTTTACCATCGGATTACGTTCTGATGTCTTTAATTGGTATTTTGATTACTAGCATTTAATAAGATTTTTCGAAATAATAGTGTTAAAAATGTACAAGTCCTTATTTTGTAAAGGTTTTATTGAAAAAATCTAATTTTATAGTTCAGGATTCTACAATCTAATTTGTACATTTGCACCACTCAAAAAAATATACAAACAATCAAGGTTTGAACGCTACAAAAAATACAATTTCATTAAAATCGATATTTCTGGATTTCAAAGAGATCACTAAAGCTGGTTTGGCTATTAGTGTTTTGTTTTCTTCAATAGCTGGATATTTATTGGGAGTAAATGAAGAGCACCCTTTTCAATGGAGTGTTTTGCTGGTTTTGTCTATTGGAGGATATTGCATGGTTGGAGCTTCAAATGCTTTTAATCAGGTAATAGAAAAAGATATCGATTCTTTGATGGATCGCACAAAAAATCGTCCGGTTCCTTCAGGACGTATGTCTCCAACAATGGCTTTGATTGTAGCAAGTTTACTTACCGTTATTGGTATCGCTTTACTTTATACCATTAATGCAAAGTCGGCAATGTTTGCAGCAATTTCGATATTTTTATATACAAGTATTTATACACCTTTAAAAACAGTAACTTCGTTATCGGTTTTTGTGGGTGCATTTCCGGGTGCAATTCCGTTTATGTTGGGATGGGTTGCAGCTACAGGAGATTTTGGAATAGAAGCTGGGACTTTGTTTTTAATTCAGTTTTTTTGGCAATTCCCTCATTTCTGGTCAATTGGCTGGTTTTTATATGAAGATTATGAAAAGGCAGGAATCTTTATGCTTCCAACAGGTAAAAAAGACAAAGGAACCGCGTTGCAGATTATTTTATATACCATTTGGTTAATAATAGCGTCATTGTTGCCGGTTTTAGGATATACAGGACAATTGTTTATAACGCCAATTGCGGCAGTTTTAGTTTTTTTATTGGGATTGTGGATGTTATTTTATGCAATACGATTATATCAATTGCGAACTGCAAAAGCTGCGAGAACATTAATGCTGGTAAGCGTTTCGTATATTTCGTTGCTGCAAATTGTGTTTATAGTAGATAAATTTTTAAGATAGTTATGGAAATGACAATGACAACAAGCGAAGAACAGGTACAAAAATCAAAATCGGCAAAACTGATTTTGTTATTTGCAATGGTAAGTATGACCATGATGTTCGCTGGACTTACAAGTGCATTTGTAGTAAGTAAATCAAGAGCAGATTGGTTGAAGAATTTTGAATTACCAATCGCATTTTATTATAGCACAGCTGTAATTTTGGGTTGTAGTGTTACTTTTTATTTGGCAAAAAAAGCGATTCAGAAAGATAACAGAAGCGCAACAACAGCTTTTCTTTTAGGGACATTAGCGTTAGGGATTTTATTTGTGGTTTTGCAATTTGCAGGTTTTGGACAAATTGTGGAAAGCGGATATTATTTTACAGGAGAAGGTAGCTCAATTACTACAACTTTTCTTTATGTAGTAACGGTGACGCACTTATTGCACTTGGCTGGAGGATTAATTTCACTTTTAATTATAATTTATAATCATTTTAAACAAAAATACAATTCGACTCAAACTCTTGGTATAGAACTAGGTGCGATGTATTGGCACTTTTTGGATTTATTATGGGTATATTTATTTTTATTTTTATATTTCTTTAAATAAGAAAAAAACGTAAATTTGGGAACTTTTTAACGAATATCTTTTATGGAAGCGACAGTTACTACTGCAAATAACGACGAAAAAACTTGGGGAGGCGGAGATATCCAGCCATTAGGAGCAAGTTATGGTAAAATGATGATGTGGTTTTTTATCGTATCAGATGCCCTTACATTCTCTGGATTCCTTGCTGCTTATGGTTTTTCTAGATTTAAATTTATTGAAACCTGGCCTTTGGCTGATGAAGTGTTTACTCACTTCCCATTTATGCATGGCGTTTCGGCTCCTATGTATTATGTAGCCTTAATGACTTTTATTTTGATTTTCTCATCTGTAACAATGGTTTTAGCTGTTGATGCAGGTCATCACTTGAAAAAGACAAAAGTTGCTGTATATATGTTCTTAACTATTATTGGAGGTTTAATTTTCGTTGGTTCTCAAGCATGGGAATGGAAAAACTTCATTAAAGGAGAATATGGTGCAGTTGAAACTGCAGGTGGAAGTTTATTGCAATTCGTTGATAAAGATGGTAAAAGAGTAGCTCTTGAGGAGTTTGCTGTAAAATTACCGGAGCAAAGAGAAGCTTTAACAAGAAGCAAAGAAAAATGGTTTATGGAAGATGCTGAAACGCAGCCTACATATTCTGTAGCTGAAATTCAGGCCGGTTTTAAAGCACATCCTGATTTATTGATAAGAACAGAAACGCTTACCGCAGCAAAGAAAAAAACAGTTTTAACAAGAGCAGAATCTGAGTCTCGTTTAAATACTGCAAAATACGTTGTAGAAGGTGCAAACTTAACTAGAAACGAATACGGAAGTAAATTGTTTGCTGATTTCTTCTTCTTCATTACAGGATTCCACGGATTCCACGTATTTTCTGGAGTTATCATTAATATCATTATTTTCTTTAATGTTTTATTAGGTACTTACGAGAAAAGAAGAAGCTACGAAATGGTAGAGAAAGTTGGTTTATACTGGCACTTTGTCGATTTAGTTTGGGTATTTGTATTTACAGTTTTCTACTTAGTTTAATTTTAGATTTTATCATTATGTCACACGAGCACGTATCAAATACAAAAAGAATCTGGTTTGTTTTCGGACTATTATCAGTAGTAACTACAGTAGAAGTTATCCTTGGTATTTTAAAACCAGCATCATTAGAATTTAATCATTTTATTGGTTTGAATTTGTTAAACTGGATTTTCTATATCCTGACAATCTTCAAAGCATATTATATAGTATGGGCATTTATGCACATGGAAGGTGAAAAAAGCAGCCTTAGATGGTCTGTTGTTTCTCCAGTTATATTCCTAGTTTTATATTTATTGTTTATTCTGTTGACAGAAGGACATTATATTTATGGGGTTTTTAAAGATTCTACTATTAAATGGAATTTTTAACATGATATTAATTCGAAAAGAGTCCCGATAACATCGGGATTTTTTTATTTTTGTATCTCAATAACTTCCATTAATACAATGAAAAAAAATATAGTTCTCTTTGTACTTTTTGTTCTGCCAATTGTTGCCTATTTGTTTTTTGCTTCCGGGGTTAATAGTTTTTCTAAACTGCCTACAATAACTCCAAAGATTGCAGATTTTGGTGATTGGAAATCTTTAAATGGAAAAAAAGTTTCACTTGATAAAAAGATAACGGTTTTAGGTTTTTCAGGTTCAGAAATTTTAAATAATCGTGGTAACTATTTCAACTTAAATGAAAAAATATACAAACGTTACAATGGTTTTGAAGATCTTCAGTTTGTAATACTTTGCCCTCTCGGAACCGAAGAGCAAGCCCAAAAAGTGTTAGACGCATTAAAACCTTTTACAGATGTAAAAGGCTGGAATTTTGTTTTTGCTTCTCCGGAAGAAATCAAAACATTCTACAATCAGTTACATTTAAAAGGAAAACTGGATGCTAATTTAGGAACTTCAAATGTTTATATAGTTGATAAGGAAAGAAACTTAAGAGGCAGAAAAGGGGCAAATAAAGAGAATAAAGACAGTACAGAAGAGTATAAGGAAGGTTATGATACTTTTCATCCATCTGAATTAAGTAATGAAATGCTTGATGATTTTAAAATCATTTTATACGAATATCGTGCTGCTCTAAAAAAGAATCATAATGCCACTAAACAACTTTAAATAGCAATCATAATGTTTAAAAATAAATCATATATCGGAATTTCATTTATCATTTTAATTTTCGGAATTTATGCTGTGCCAAAAATTGTAGACAGAATAAAAAACGGTGAAGTTGTAAAAGGAAACCGATTGGATAATGTAGGTTTGAAAACTGATAAATCTGATGCAAAATTGTTAACTATTGGTCCTGCTCCAAAATTTGAATTAACAAATCAGGACAACGTTAAAATTTCAAATGAAACCTATAAAGGAAAAGTTTATGTATTGGAGTTTTTCTTTACTACATGTCCTTCTATTTGTCCAAAAATGAATTTAAGCATGTTAGAAATCGAAAAGACTTTTTTTGGAAACCCTAATTTCGGAATTGTTTCTATTACAATTGATCCTAATCATGATACACCGCAAGTTTTAAAAGATCATGCTAAATTATTAGGTGTAAAATCTTCAAACTGGAATTTCCTGACAGGTGATAAAGCGGTTATTATGGATTTGTCTAACAAAGGTTTTAATTTATATGCCGGTGAAAACGCTAAAGTAAACGGTGGTTTTGAACATTCTGGTTTGTTTGCCTTAATTGATAAAGATGGAAATATTCGTTGTCGTAAGGATGAATTTGGGAATCCAATTTTATATTATGATGGATTAGATAAAAAAGGTGTTAGAGACATTCAACAAGACATTAAAATATTATTAGAAGAATAGAAATGGAAGATCGTTCATTAGAAAAAAAATTTAGCAAGTTTATTGTTGCAGTTTCAATTATAATTCCGGTAGTGGTTGCTATCTTATTTGGAGTAAAATTAAAAGATTTTGGTTATAATATTGAACCTTTGTCATTTTTACCTCCAATTTATGCTACAACGAATGGTATTACAGCTATCGTTTTGGTTTGGGCTGTAATCGCAATTAAAAACGGAAAACGTAAACTTCATGAACGTTTAATGACTATTGCTATTTCATTATCAGTTGCTTTCTTAGTTATGTATGTAGCTTACCATATGACCTCTGATTCTACCAAATTTGGTGGTGAAGGAGTTATTAGATACGTATATTTCTTTATTTTAGTAACTCACATTTTATTATCTATTGCAATTATTCCCTTGGTGTTAATAACGTATGTAAGAGCACTTGCAGAAAATTTTGACAGACATAGAAAAATAGCAAAAATCACTTTCCCGCTTTGGTTATATGTTGCAGTTACAGGCGTAGTGGTTTATTTAATGATTTCTCCTTATTATGTATAAAATAGAAAATAGAATAAAGAATAAAGAAAATAGAGTGGAAGGCAAATTTAAAAGTTCTCTTTTATCAAAATGCCTCTATGTTCTATTCTCTATTTTCTTTTCTCTGAGTGCAAACGCTCAATGCGCTATGTGTCGTGCAGCGCTTGCAGGAGATTCAAATGTTAAAAAAGCAGAAGCTGTAAATGATGGAATCGTTTATTTAATGGTGGTTCCTTATTTATTGGTCGCTGTTATAGGTTATCTGATTTACAGAATGTATCAATCTAAAAAGAAAAAAGCAGTATAAATTTTATACTGCTTTTTTCTTTTTAGATTATTTGATATTTCTATTTCAATCCATCCACAGAAACATTTACCGTTCCGTTTATCTTTATAAAAGCAATAATAGCCTGATTGGTTAACTGGATTTTATCAAACTGAATATCTTCCATTTTTCCATTAACAAAAACTCCGGGTAAAGGGGAATAGTTTTTAAGATAAGCTGCCATGTTTTTTTTGCCTTCTTCTAAATTTGGCTGAATAGAATAACGACAGCTTTCTTCCATTTTTTTTAGGATATAACCTTGTCCTAACCAACTGGCAGTACGCATTAGTTTGCTTTTGGTGTCTAAAACATAATCTAATTTGTCGAAGTAAATTTCTTTGGTTTGAACATTATATTGTGGAACTCCGTTTAAATAAAGCGTTCCATTTACAGATCCTAAAACATCTAATGCAATTACCATTTTGCCATTTTTATGCCAGATCGCAACGTTTTTAACGGTAATTTTTTTGCTTCCCGAACCAAATTCCTGACCCGCAAAATTAGTAGTCATTATTTTTGATGCATCGGCATAAGTGGAAATAGCAGCAATATTAGCTGAAATTTGATTCGGAATTTTAGCTACAGGTTTTAAAACAATTTTACTGGCATTGAATTTAGAGTCTGGTTGTTTTCCGATAATAGTTTCCATATTGCACTTCATTCCCATGTCTAATAAAAATAAATCGTTTTTTAGCTTTGCATTGGTCGAATAAACTTCAACCGGAACAATGCGCAGCCAGCTTTCATAAGTATCATTCATTTTAAATGGAGTACAGATTTTTTCTAAAGCAGATAAAACATTAGGTTTAAAATCCATAGATTTTTCGATGGCATCGTCGATGCTTTTTTCAATTTTCGATTTGAAAATAGAAATTGCAGGATTTACCAAATAGGTAATAGGCATGTTTTTTCCAAAAACTGTCATGGTTGGGCTTTCACTCCAATCGAGAGATTTAAATTCTGTTTTTGTGTTTAGTTTCCAATTGGTTAAAGCCACTTCACTTGATAAAGTAATTACTCCATTTAAGTTGAACTCGCGTGTATCATAAAGTTCTACCCCTAGTTTTTTGGTGCCAATTCGATATTTAATTGTGGCTTTTAAGGGTAAAATAGTTTTTATTTTTTTATCCGGATTTGCTGCATCATTTTGAATTTTTATTGGGGCCTGTTTCCAAATTTTCATTTCAATATCATCATCTTCAATATTATTGTCTTCGAAAATTAATCCATTTAAAAGTGTATTCGTCTGATTTTCGATATCATGAAGTTTTACTGTTATTGGTAAATTAATAAATGATGGGTTTGCATCGTAAACTAAAGGACTTGCGTCGTCTGGTTCTGGTTTTAATGTTTCTAACTTTTGAGATGTTGAACAGCTAACAAGTGTTGTAAGTGCTATAAATACTGATAGTATTGAAGAAAACTTCATCGTTAAGATTTTTTTAGTAATGCAAAATTAAGAAAACAATTATATTATTGTAAAAAAGTGTAACATTTGACAATAAATTGAGTCTTATTGAAATAGTATCGCACAATTATTAACTTTTTATTACCATAAAAAACTTAATAAAAATATTATTATTGTCTTAAAATTTAACAATATCATGATCGAAATCAAAGATTTGCATAAGTCCTATAAAATGGGAAGTTCTACGCTGCATGTGTTAAAAGGAATAAATTTTAATATAGAAGAAGGCGAGTTAGTTGCGATTATGGGATCTTCGGGATCTGGAAAATCGACGCTTCTTAATATTTTAGGAATTTTGGATGAGGCCGATTCTGGTAGTTATGTTTTAGACAAAACACCAATAAAAAAACTAAACGAAACAATAGCTTCAAAATATCGAAATAAATTTTTAGGATTTGTTTTTCAGTCATTTAATCTGATTAATTATAAAACGGCTCTTGATAATGTAGCAATGCCTTTATATTATCAGGGAATAAAAAGAAAAGAACGCTACGAAATTGCCATGAAATATCTGGAAAAAGTAGGTTTAGGATCTCACTCGCACCATTTACCAAACGAACTTTCCGGAGGTCAAAAACAACGTGTGGCGATTGCTAGGGCTTTGGCATCAAATCCAAAAGTTTTATTGGCAGATGAACCAACAGGTGCTTTGGATACTAAGACTTCGTATGAAGTTATGGAACTTATTCAGGGAATTAACGACGAGGGTAAAACCATTTTGATCGTAACTCACGAACCTGATATTGCTGCAATGTGCAAAAGAAATGTAGTCCTGAAAGATGGATTAATTATCGATGATAAAAAGGTAGAACAAGTTAGAGCTTCATCTTATGTTTAATATAGAGCGTTGGCAGGAAATATTTGAGGCAATCTCTAAAAACCGGTTAAGAACATTTCTTACCGGGATTTCTGTGGCTTCGGGTATTTTTATTTTAGTGATTCTGTTAGGAGCCGGAAAAGGACTTCAAAACGGAATTGAAAAACAATTTGAGCGCGATGCTGCCGGGATCATTGAAGTTTGGTCTGGTACAACTACAAAAGAATATAAAGGTTTAAATCCCGGAAGACAAATTCAGTTTCGCAATAGTGATTATTCACAATCAGTTCAGAAATTTGATGATAAGCTCGATTTGCGAGCGTCAACTTTTAATTTTTGGGGTGCCAATTTTACCTATGGTAAAGAATCAGGAAGTTATCAATATAGAGGTGTAGATCCTGATTATGGCGGAATTGAAAATCTTACAATTGTTCAGGGACGATTTGTAAATGCCAAAGATCTGGCTAATAATGAAAAAGTAGCGACTATTGGAATGAAGGTAAAAACAGATCTGTTTAAAGATAGTGATGCAATTGGAAAAGAAATTTTAATTAATAATATCAACTTTAAAGTAATAGGAGTTTTTACAGATCCGGGTGGAGAAAGAGAAGAGACAAGAGCTTATTTGCCTAAAACGACTGTGCAGAGAACTTTTGGAGGAGGAGATAAAATAAGCAATTTGTTTTTTACTTTAAAAAAGACAAATAATTATGATGAGGCTTTGGCGCAATCTGAAAAATTTACTCAGGATTTAAAAAATTTACTTAAGAGTAAAAATGTTGTTGCTCCGGAAGATGATGGTGGAATAAATGCCTATAATTCGGTTAAAGACGCTAAACAGTTTTATGATTTAAACTTATATATCAGATTGTTTTTTTGGTGGGTTGGTATTTTTACCATAATTGCAGGTGTTGTGGGTGTAAGTAATATCATGCTTATTGTAGTAAAAGAACGAACAAAGGAAATAGGTATTCGTAAGGCCTTAGGGGCCTCTCCATTTTCGATAATTTCTATGATACTTCACGAATCAATTTTTATAACCACTATTGCTGGTTTTACAGGTTTATTGGCAAGTTTGTTATTGCTGGAGTTTGTAGGGCCGATGGTGCAGAGTGAATATTTTAGAAATCCCGAAGTAGACTTTAGTGTGGCTTTAACAACACTTGTTTTACTTGTATTTGCAGGAGCACTGGCAGGATTTTTTCCTGCATACAGAGCAGCCAAAATAAAACCTATTGTAGCACTTAGAGACGAATAACTATGTTTAATAAAGATAATTGGGACGAGATTTTACAGGCTTTAACAGCAAATGTTTTCAGAACGATTTTAACTGCGTTTGGTGTCTTTTGGGGAATATTTATCCTGGTAATTTTACTGGCTGCAAGTAAAGGCCTGGAAAATGGTGTAAAAAAAGGTTTTGACGGAATTGCCACAAACACCATGTTTATGTGGAGTCAAACGACATCAAAAGCATATAAAGGCTTACCAAAAACACGTCGTTTTGACTTTAGAAATAGCGATGTTCCTGCTTTAAAAGCGGCGTTGCCAGATTTGCTGTATGTTTCTCCAAGAAATCAGCTGGGAGATTTTAACGGTACTAATAATGTGGTGCGAGGAACTAAGACTTCTTCTTTTACAATTTATGGTGATTATCCGGAGCTGATCAAACAGCAGCCTATGGATATCATTAAAGGACGTTTTATAAATCAGCAGGATATTAATGATAAAAGAAAAGTTGCCATTATTGGTAAAGGAGTTATTAGTGAACTTTATGGTAAAGAAGAAGAAACAATAGGCAGTTATGTAAAAATAAATGGCATCAATTTTATGGTTGTTGGAATTTACAATTCTAAACAGCAGGGCGGAAATGCAGAACAGGAACAAAAAAATATTTTTATTCCGTTTACTACTTTTCAACAAGCATTTAATTATGGTGATAAAGTAGGATGGATGGCCATTACAGCAAAAGATGAAACTTCGATTACAGACCTAAAACCCAAAATTTTAGAATTAATTAAAGCACTGCATTCTGTAAATCCTGCAGATGACAGAGCTGTTGGAAATTTTGATTTATACGAGCAGTTTAATAAAGTGCAAAGTTTGTTTAATATATTAAAAATCATTGCTTATTTTGTAGGAACTTTAGTGTTGATTTCAGGAGTGATTGGCATTTCGAATATCATGCTTATTGTAGTTAAAGAACGTACCAAAGAAATTGGAATTCGCAGGGCTCTGGGAGCAACGCCAGCGGCTATTCGCGGACAAATTTTATCAGAATCAATATTCCTGACTATTATTTCCGGTATGTTCGGAATTGCTTTTGCAACCGGGCTTATAGCACTTTTAAATATGGCTTTAGATTCGATGCCACCGGGCAACGATACGATGTTTGCGAATCCGAGTGTTGATTTAGGAGTTGTATTTGTTGCCTTATTAATATTAGTGGGATCTGGTTTATTGGCAGGATTTATTCCGGCTCAAACCGCAATTAATGTAAAGCCCGTAGATGCTTTACGAACAGAATAAAATTATCAATCAAAAATAATCGAATTAAACCAAAACAAAATGAAAAAAGGAGTAACTGTAACCATTTTAATTTTTATTGCTATAGTTTTCTTTGGCGCGCTGTATTATTTATACGCTAAGAATCAAGAGTCTCCAATTGTATTTAAAACGGAGAAAGCAGAAATTAAAACGATCGTAAAAAGTACAATTGCGACGGGTAATATTCAGCCTGATGAAGAGGTTCTAATCAAGCCAAACATCTCAGGAATTATCGAGCAGGTTTATATTAAAGCAGGCGAAAAAATCAAAGCCGGAGATATGATCGCAAAAATCAGGGTTGTTGCCAATGTATCCAATGTGAGTTCTACTCAAAATCAGGTACAGACAGCGAAAATTGCTTTAGACAATCAGGAGAAAATTTATAAAAGACAAAAAACATTATTTGATAAAGATGTTATTTCTGCCAATGATTTTGATGCCGCACAATTGGCTTACACGCAGGCAAAACAAAATTATCAGGCTGCTAGACAAAGTCTGGATATTGTAAAAACAGGGACAACAACATCTTTAGGAAGTTATGCAAATACCTTGATTCGCTCAACAGTAAACGGAATGGTTTTGGCGGTTCCTGTAAAAGTGGGAAATCAGGTTATCGAAAGTAATAACTTTAATGAAGGAACGACAATTGCCAGCGTTGCAGATGTTGGGAGAATGATTTTTATTGGAAAAATTGACGAATCTGAAGTTGGAAAAATAAAAGTTCAAATGCCAATTGAAATTACAGTTGGAGCTATTGAAAACAAAAAATTTACGGCTGTTCTTACTGATATTGCGCCAAAAGGAGTAGTAGAAAATGGTGCTATTCAGTTTGAAATTAAAGCCTCTTTAGAAAATAAAGATGCTACTTTTATCAGAGCAGGCTTAAGTGCAAATGCTTCTATTATTTTAGAAAAAGCAGATAAAGTTTTGGCCATCAAAGAATCATTGGTGCAATTTGACAAAAAAACACAAAAACCTTATGTTGAAATAGAAACTGCTCCACAAAAATTTCAAAAAAGAGATTTAGTTTTAGGAGTTAGTGATGGAATTTATGTTCAGATTAAAAGTGGAATTAAAGCTTCGGATAAAATTAAAATCTGGAATCAGGGTTTGATTACTGAAGGCGAAGGAGAAAAAAAATAATCTGAAAGTGTAAAGGTTCTTTTGGTTTTTAAAAAATGTTAAATTTGCGTAGTGTCTTTGCTATGCTTCATCTTAAAAATATGAAAATAAATAAATATAATAGTCTGATTGTTGCTTTGTTATTTGGGTTAGGTTTATCTGCTCAGACACAACCAAAGCAATGGACACTTGAAGAATGCGTGAGATATGCATTAGACAATAATATCACAATTAAACTATCTGAGTTAGATGTAAAAAGTGCTGATATTGATAAAAAAGGTGCTTTAGGGAGTTATCTTCCATCAGTAAGCGGGAGTGCTTCACACTCTTGGAATATTGGTTTGAACGTTAACCCGGTTACCAATATTGCTACAACTCAAACCACACAGTATTCATCATTAGGCGTAAACGCTGGTGTTGATATTTACAAAGGTTTACAAAATCAAAATGCTTATAGAAGAGCTAAACTTTCCATAATTGCATCGCAATATCAATTGTTGAAAATGCAGGAAGATATTTCGTTGAATGTTGCTAATGCGTTTTTAGAAATTCTTTTCAACAAAGAAAATTTAAAAGTAAAAAAAGAACAATTGGCGATTGATGAAAAACGATTTGCAAGATCTGAAGAAATGGTCAACGCAGGAACAATTCCGCGTGGCGATTTGTTTGATTTGAAAGCGACAGTTGCAACAGATCAACAGGCAATTATCGTTGCCGAAAATAGTTTGTTAATTTCTAAATTAAGTTTAGCTCAGCTTTTACAACTTAAAGAATTTGCAGATTTTGATGTAATTGACGACACAAATGCTAAGGATGAGAATAATATCATGGCACAAACCCCAATTGATATTTACAATAAAGCCAAAGAAATAAGAACCGAGGTGAAATTAGCACAAACGAATCTTGAGATTGCAGAAAAAAGTGTTGCAATTGCAAGAGGCGCTTATCAGCCAACACTTAGAGGTTTTTATCAATTTAGTACCAGTGCCAGTTATAGTGACAGACTTACGGGAGTTGATGCCAATAATAACCCTATTTATGTAGCTCCGGATCCTGTTTTGGATCAGTTTAGTGATAATAAAGGACATAATTTTGGTTTTCAATTGAATGTTCCAATTTTTAACGGATTTTCTGTTAGAAATAATGTTGAAAGAAGTAAAGTAACTTTAGAGAAATCTAAAATAGATTTAGAGCAAAAAAGTTTAGATTTGCAACGTAACGTTTATACTGCTTTTACAGATGCTAAAGGAGCTTTGAATGCTTATGAATCTTCTACTGTAACTTTAGAAGCCAGACAGCAGGCATATAACTATGCAAAAGAAAAGTATGATGTAGGTTTGATGAATTCATTTGATTTTACACAAGCACAGACATTGTTAACAAACGCACAGTCAGATGTTATCAGAACGAAATACGATTACATGTTCAAAATAAAAATACTTGAATTTTACTTTGGAATTCCAATTGTTCCAATTATCGCAAAATAATTTATTATGTCAAAAAAAACAGTTTATTTCTTAGTCGGAGGAGCAATAGTTGTCATTGCAATATTAGTTGGTCTTTCGAAATCAGGAGTAATAGGAAATAAAGATGAAGGTAAAGAAGTAGAAATTACAAAAGTAATTGCCTCAACTATTGTCGAAACAGTTTCGGCAACAGGTAAAATTCAACCGGAAATCGAAGTTAAAATCTCACCTGAAGTTTCAGGTGAGATTATTTTATTAAATGTAAAAGAAGGTCAGGTTGTTAAAAAAGGTGATTTATTAGTCAAAATAAACCCCGATTTATATACCTCAAGTTACAATCGTTCAGTATCTAATTTATCTGGAAGTAAAGCTGGATTAAGTCAGTCTGAAGCATCTTTTAAAGAAGCAAAAGCAAGCTACGAACGTAATAAGGTATTATATGATAAAGGTGTTATTTCAAAATCTGACTGGGATAAAGCCATAGCCTCTTTTGAAGTTGCAAAAGCCACTAAACAGAATGCTTATTTTACGGTTCAAAGTGCTTCGGCATCTGTAAATGAAGCAAAAGACAATCTTGGGCGTACAACAATTTACGCTCCTGCAGATGGAACAATTTCAGTATTAAATGTAGAGTTAGGAGAACGTGTTTTAGGAACGCAGCAAATGGCAGGAACAGAACTTTTAAGAGTGGCCAACCTCAACAATATGGAAGTTGAAGTTGATGTAAATGAAAATGACATCGTAAAAATCAAAATTGGTGATGAAGCAAATGTTGAAGTAGATGCTTATTTAAAAAAGAAATTCAGAGGTGTTGTAACCAGTATTTCTAACTCTGCAAGTACAACTTTAACATCAGATCAGGTTACAAATTTTAAAGTAAAAGTTAGAATTTTAAAAGAATCATATCAGGATTTATTAGAAGGTAAGCCAAATACATATTCTCCTTTTAGACCAGGAATGACAGCTACAGTTGATATTATTACAAAAACAAAAACGAATGTTTTGGCTGTGCCAATTAGTTCTGTTGTAGTAAAATCTGATACAACGGCAGTTAAGGATTTTAAAGTAGAAGATCCAAACGAAGATAAAAAAGCAACTCCGAAAAGCGATAAAAAATTCGAATGTGTTTTTGTAAAAGTAGGCGATAAAGCTAAAATTAAAATCATAAAAACAGGTATTCAGGATGATACCAATATCGAAGTAATGTCTGGTTTAAAACCGGGAGATGTTGTTATTACAGGTCCTTATACAACTGTTTCTAAAGAATTAAATTCTGGTGATAAAGTAAAGCTTAAAAAAGCCGAAACACCTAAGAAATAAACATCTTTAAAGGATTTTGTCGTCTGGATACAGTATAAAACAAACACGAATTTCACGAATTGTCACTAATTCGTTCGTGAAATTAATTCCACAAACTAAGTTAACCATTAAAATTTGTGTAAATCTGTGAAATTCGTGTTTAAATTAATCTATTATATTTGTTCCATACGGGAAATATTTCAGCCTAGCATATATATAATTAACTTTTAAAACATAAATACATTGTCTTTTATTCTCAATATCGAAACAGCTACAAAAAATTGCTCAGTATCCATTGCAAAAAATGGGGAAACTATTTTATGTAAAGAAATTGCAGAAGAAGGCTATTCGCATGCTGAAAAACTGCACGTTTTTATTGAAGAAATAATTGCAGAGGCCAAAATCTCAGTTCAGGATTTAGATGCAATTGCAGTAAGTCAGGGGCCAGGATCTTATACCGGTTTACGAATTGGAGTTTCGGCAGCAAAAGGATTGTGTTTTGCTTTAAATATTCCGTTAATTGCTGTTGATACTTTGCAAACTTTAGCATCTCAGGCCAAAGTTTCTGATGGAAAAATAATCCCGATGCTTGATGCCAGAAGAATGGAGGTTTACAGCGAGATTTTTAATGCTAATTTGGAAATTGAAAGAGAAATTCAGGCAGAAGTTATTGACGAAAATTCATTTGCAGCTTTTACAGAAACCATTTATTTTGTTGGAGATTGTGCCGAGAAATGCAAACAGGTTTTAACAAAAGAGAATTTTGTGTTTTTAGAAGATATCAAATATCCTTCGGCTTCGGCTATGAGTAAAATCAGTTTTGATAAATATCAAAAAAGCGACACTGTAGATGTCGCTTATTTTGAACCTTATTATTTGAAAGATTTTATGATGGCACCTCCATCAAAAAAATAATAAAAACCTTTTTATTTTTGAAGTGTAAACGGCTGGATTGCAATTCCTGCTTCGTCCAAAGCTGTTTTGCAGTTTTCTAAAGTTTCAGAAAAAACAGCTCCGTAATTTGCATTTGTTGCCCAGGGGCGTACCGCAAACTCTACAGAACTTGTAGTCAGATTTTTAACAAAAACTTCTGGTGCGGGCATTTTTAGCACTTTTGGGTTTTTATTTAAAATATCTAACAAAATATCTTTTGCTTTTTTTATGTCAGAATCATAAGAAACAGCAAAAGTCAAATCTGCTCTTCTTTCCCCCTGCATTGAATAGTTAATAATTGTTCCGTTGGATAAAGCGCCATTTGGCACAAAAACCGTTTGGTTATTCCCCGTAAGCATTTTTGTTACAAAAATCTGAATTTCGAGAACCGTCGCAATAACACCTTGTGCCTCAATAGTGTCCCCAACTTTAAAAGGTTTAAAGAGAATAATAAGCATTCCGCCGGCAAAATTAGAAAGCGAACCTTGCAATGATAAACCCACCGCAAGACCCATTGCTCCTAAAATAGCAACAAATGAAGATGTTTCAATTCCGAGTTTTGAAATAAATGTTATAAATAATAAAACGCGTAATGCCCAAAGCAATATATCAGCAAGAAATTTTGTTAATGTAGGGTCTAGATTTCTCTTAATCATTACCTTTCTAATGATTCGGTTAATCAATCGTATGGCGTACAAACCAACAAATAAGATTAAAATTGCTGAAATTAATTTAGGAGAATAGTCGAGTAATACCTCGATAAATCTGGTGGCGTAATTGCCAATCTGGTTCGAATTGATGTCCATTTTATAAGAATAAAAAAACCTTCCCAAAAGAGAAGGTGGTATTAGATTTTGCAAATATATAGATATTTCCTTTTATAAGAAATAAATGTCGATTGTTATTCTGTCGCGGGTTTCTTATTGATAATTTCTTCTGTTGTAGTTGTTGTTTCTTCGCTTAAATCAACAATAGTTTTTGTAGTCGTAGTTTTAGCTTCACCGGTAAATTCACTAGCTTTTTCTTTTACAGAATCAATCACATCACTAATTGATTCAGAGGCTTTTTCAACAAATTCGCTTGCAATATCTTTAGCCTGACTGACATACTCTGTGGCACTATCAATTATTGGTTCTGAAACTTCTTTTGCTTTTGCAAAAGTTTCTTCAGCAAAAGTCTCCGCTTTATTGATTAACGGGGCGGCTTCTTCTTTTGCCTGCTCAAAAGCGTCTTCTGCTTTATTGGCTAAATCAACACTTGTTTCTTTGGCTGAGCCAAATAAATTCTTAAAAAATGAAGTTAATCCCATAGTTTTCTGGTTTTGATTAGTTTAGAATACAATATTAACCAATTTTATTACACTATGATATTAATTTAAAAATAATTTACTGATAATTAGATAGATACAAATAAAAAAGCACCCCAATTGAGATGCTTTTTTCTAACTATAATAAGTTATAATTATGCGTTTATAGCTTCAACTTTAATTGCTTCATCATTTAGCATGCTTTTCAGCATATTTTCGATTCCGCTTTTTAGAGTAAAAGTAGAGGATGGACATCCGCTGCAAGCTCCCTGCAAAATTACTTTTACTGTTTTATCATCTTCATTATAAGAGTCAAATGCAATATTTCCGCCATCGGCAGCAACTGCAGGTTTTACGTATTCCTCTAAAATGTTAATGATTTGTTGTGAAGTAACATCTAATTTATCAAAATTTTCATCTTTTGTAACATCATTTTTTGTAGTAACTTCAATTAAATTTTCATCTAAAACAGTTCCTCCATTTTCAATAAATTGTTTAATGAATGTTCTTACTTCTAATGTAATTTCCTGCCAGTCGTTGATGTCGTATTTTGTTACTGAAATGTAATTTTCATCAATAAAAACTTCTTTCACATAAGGAAATTTAAATAATTCTTTTGCTAAAGGAGAAGAAGCCGTCTGATCGATATTTTTATATTCAACCGGATTTTTAGTCAACATTCTGCTTACCACAAACTTTAATGCCGATGGGTTTGGAGTTGTTTCTCCATAAACCGTAATAGGCTGTTTTTTTGTTTTGGTTTCGTCGATATTAATAATTACGCCGCCTTTTGCCACAAAAGCTTCAATTTGTTCTGCTACAGCATCTTTTACATCGTCCCATTCTACAATGCTATATCTTTCTATAGCTATAAAGTTTCCGGAAATGTAAACTGTTTTTACAAACGGTAAATAAAATAATTGCTGTGCCAATGGTGATGCCTGGGCTTCATCAATATTTTTAAATTCAAAATTTTGATTTTGGGTAATAAAATCCTCAAATTCAAATTTTAAAATAGTCGGATTTTGAGTCTCCTTTATAGTGATTTTCGTCATGATTTAAATTTTTACAAATTTAGTAAAGTTATTTTCTACTAATACCTATATTTGATTTTTTAATAAAATAATTAAGACTCTTTTCAAATTAATCGTACTAAAATTCCAGAGTCTCTAATTTATTTCGATACGACTACCTTTATTATGTTTAAAATCAGAGTTTTATATTTGGTCTTTTTAACTTCTTTTTTTTGTTATTCTCAAGAAGGGCTGCCTGTTTATTCTGATTATTTGTCGGATAATTATTATTTAATTCACCCTTCGATGGCTGGTGCGGCGAATTGTGCCAAGATAAGATTGACCGCGAGAAAGCAATGGTTTGGTCAGGATGAAGCACCTTCACTTCAAACGTTAAGTTTTAATGGAAGAATTGGCGAAAGATCAGGAGCCGGAATTATTGTTTTTAATGATAAAAACGGATATCATTCTCAAAAAGGGCTGAAACTTACTTACGCACATCATATTATGTTTTCGAGAGATGAAATAGATTTGAATCAGCTTTCGTTTGGTATTAGTGGGGGAGTTATTCAGAATCAATTGGATGAAACACAATTCGGAACTACTTTTGATCCTATTGTTTTTGGTGCGATTCAAAAAGATTCTTATTTTAATGTTGATGTAGGGGCTTCCTATAACTATATGGATTTTTATGCTCATGCGACTGTTCAGGGTTTGCTTGAAACCAGAAGGGAAATCTATACAGATTATGAAAGCGATAATTTAAGAAAGTTTTTATTGAGCGTAGGATATGTTTTTGGTAAACACGAAAACATCACCTGGGAACCTTCTGTTTTGTTTCAGTTATTTGATCAGACAAAAGAGAAATCTCTTGATATGAATTTAAAAGCATACAAGAATATGGACTTTGGAAGTCTTTGGGCGGCATTGTCGTACAGAAGAAGTTTTGACGGCGCGCAATACAGTTTAGGAAACGGCGTACAATCTCAAAAATTGCAATATATAACACCAATTATAGGTGTAAATTATAAAAATTTCATGTTTGCTTATACCTATTCGCAAGTTACGGGAGATGTGAAATTTGATACAGGTGCTTATCACCAGATTACTTTAGGAATCAATTTATTTTGTACAAAGGAACGTTACGATTGTAACTGTCCGGCAATTAATTAAAACTTTTTTATTATGCTAATTAAATCTGTAAACGGAAAATCTCCGGTAATACCTGAAGATTGTTATGTTGCTGAAAACGCAACTATTGTAGGCGATGTTACTTTTGGAGATTCCTGCAGCGTTTGGTTTAATGCTGTAATTCGTGGTGATGTTCACTTCATTAAAATAGGGAATAAGGTAAATATCCAGGACGGAGCCATTATTCATTGTACTTATCAAAAACATCCAACCATTATTGGAAATAATGTTTCAATTGGTCACAATGCAATAGTTCACGGGTGTACGGTTCATGACAATGTTTTAATAGGAATGGGCGCTATTGTAATGGATAATTGCGTGATAGAAAGTAATTCTATTGTTGCTGCCGGTGCTGTTTTAACTCAAAACACGGTTGTAACTTCAGGAAGTATTTGGGCAGGAGTTCCGGCCAAAAAGGTAAAAGATATAGACCAATCAGATTTTGCAGGCGAAATTGAGCGAATTTCTAATAATTACGTTATGTATTCGGGATGGTTCAAGAATGAATAAATTCCAAAAAATAAAAATTCCAAATTCCAATCAGAAAGTTCAAACTTCAATTGGAATTTGGAATTTATTTTTATTTTGGAATTTTAAACTTTATAAGTTGATCCTTTCAAAAAAACTATTTTTATAGCTTTCACTAATCGGAATCCGTTTGTCACTTATCAAAACTTTATTTTTCTGGATAGATTTGACGTGTTTTATATTGATGATATAAGACCTGTGAATTCTTGAGAAGCCTTTGCTGGAAAGCAGATTCTCTAATTTGATTAAACTAATTAAGGTTAAAGTAAATTTATTATCTGTAGTATATATTTTTACGTAATCTTTTAAACCTTCGATGAATAAAATATCAGCAAAATTCATTTTTACATTTTCGTATTCAGCCCTGACAAACATAAAATCCTGTTCTAATTCCGGAGCTGTAGTGTTTTCTGAAATGGCCTGAACTGTGGCTGTTGGATTAAAAATTTGCTGTGCTCTTACTACTGATTTTAAAAAGCGATGAAACGGAATTGGTTTTACCAAATAATCAACTGCGCCCAGATTAAATCCTTCAACAGCATAGTCTGAATAGGCAGTTGTAAAAATAATTAATGGCTTTTTTTCAATAGTATTTAAAAATTCAATTCCCGAAAAATGGGGCATCTGTATATCCAGAAAAATCAAATCTATATTGGTTTGATTGATGAAGGAAACGGCGTCAATCGCATTGTTAAAAGTACTTACCAATTCTAGGGAATCTACTTTTCGAACAAAATCTTCTAATAATTCAACCGCTAAAGGTTCATCGTCTATAATTACACATTTCATTTGCTCGGAATTAGATTTTTAAATTTGTTTTGGCAGTCAAAAGTAGTTTCAAACCAGTGAATTAAGTTTTAAAATTATCATAAATTACCTTTCTATTATCATAAAATTATGCTTTTACAGTAATGGTTTTACTTAATGTGTAACCATCTGTCAAATTACCTGTTAAAGTACCTAATTCATCAGATAAGCTGTCTGAAAAAACATTGTCTGATGTGTTTGAAGTGTCAGCCTGACCATGAGAAGCATAATTTGTACTTGAATATACTTCACTGGCAACATTTTCAGGAAAAGCGATTTGCGTTACCAATAATGAAGAGCCTGAAGCACTTAAAACTTCAACATGTATATGTGGAGCACGACCTTGATACCAGCCTGGAAAAATTGAAATAAACGAAACTTCTCCATTTGCGTCTGAAGTTTGTCTTCCTCTTAAAAAATGGACAGAAGTATAATCTGTTTGCTGCATGGAAGTTCCTCCGTATTCAGAATAATTTCCGTCTTTATCACAATGCCAAACATCAACTAAAACACCTTCTAATGGTGCACAATCTTTGTTTTGGTTTTCAATAGTTAAATTGATCAGCAATGCGACCCCAATTCGGTCTGATTTTATATTTTCTAAAACTAACTGACTTGGTGTTTTTATAGGAAATGGACCTTTGGTTTCAGAAGGAGAAACGGTACAGCTTCCATCAGCAGAAGTATTATCGTCATTGTCGCTTTTAGAACAAGATTCTAACATTTTTGTAGCTGTTGCTAATGAAGCAATTCCTAAAATACTATTTCGAATGAATTTTTTTCTATCCATAATCCTTATTATTAACTTATTGCTGTTTGAATTTTATCTAGTTTTAAATTTAAGTGCACGCGGTAATATTGATTGTCTTGTGTAATAGTAAGTTCGTGCGCATTTGGGTAAAGCAAATCTAATCGGTTTTGAATATTTACTAAGCCAATTCCTGAATTATCAGGATCTTTAACGTAATTTTCAATGGTGTTTTCTATCCAGAAATCCAGATTATCATCTAATATAAAAACCTTAATTTTTACATGAGCCGCTCCTTTATAATCGGTTCCGTATTTAAAAGCATTTTCTACAAATGAAATTAATAGCAAAGGCTCAATAAATTTATTTTTGGTATTTCCGTGAACATTGATAACAATGTCTTCGATATTATTAAGGCGGAGCTTTTGTAATTCGATGTAGTTTTGAATGTAATTGATTTCTTTTTCTAAAGCCACCGTTTTATTATCAGTTTCATACAGCATGTAGCGCATTAATTCTGATAATGTTACGATGGCATCAGGGACCAAATCAGATTTCTTGTGTGCCAATGAATAAATACTGTTTAAAGAATTGAATAAAAAGTGCGGATTGGTTTGTTTTCGCAAATAAATTAATTCAGTATTTGTTCTGTGCGTTTCGGCAATTAATTTGTTTTGTTGATTGTTATAAAATTCAGTTAGTGTTTTAATAATAGCACTTATCGTAATAATTAAAATATAGAAAAGTGAAGGTGCAATTTTAAAAAACCAAGGCTGTCTTCTCATCATGACTACATGTCTGCCATCTCTAATAAAATCATGCGGATCACGAGGCATCATTTTAGGAGGGAGCATATTTGCAGGTCTTACATGGTTAAATTCAGGAATAAAGTAATTGATCCTGATAACCATGAAAATAAAAATGAGAGCAAAAACAAAGGCAAAATAAAGCCAGTATTTTTTTTCTAAAAGAAGGGCAGGCACCAAATAAAAATAGTTGAGATAGAACAAAATAATTCCCGTGGCCCATTGTACATAAAAATCGTTATTGATCCTGAAAGGGCTTTCATAAAACTGAATCAATGATGTCAGGATAAAGAAAGTCCATATAATACTATGGAATAAAATTTTGTTTGAGCTGGTATTTTTGATGCTGCCTATGTTCATTTAGAATTTTATTTTTAATAAAATTAAATCATTTTTCGTTACTGTTGGCGAATTATTCTCTTTGAGTTTTTGCGCCACCAGATTCCCTACTTTTAATGCATCTTCTTCTGTCGAAAAACTTTTTGTATCGTTTATAACAGGAATAATAGATTGTTTGATTATTGTTTTGTTTTTGTAAGCAATTGAATATCCCCAGCCCGAAATTGTTTTGAAAGATTCCGTTTTGAGTGTTTCGCTTCTTGTGCAGGCTGTAATTTGCAAAAGCAGAAAAAGAAACAATAAATTCTTCTGGATTTTACTCCAGAAGAATTGTTTTTTCATATTAATTATCATCGTCATTTTGTTCCTCTAAAGGTTTGAACTCCCATGCATCATCAAAATAAGTAGTACCTATTCTACCTAACATGTAGAACCCTCTGTTGTTAATTGCAAAACCAACTGCATCGGTTCTTGTAGCACCTTCCATTGGAGTTCTTTCTACCCAAAGATCTGTTGTAGGATTGTATTCCCAAACTGTTTTTACACTTTCACCACCAACAATATAACCTAAATTGTTCATTGAAAAAGCGGAAGCATTTGAACGGACAATTGCATAATCATCATTGAATGAATCATCATCGTCATCATCCTGATCGATATCTCTTTTACGAGTCCAGACATCTGTAGCAGGATCAAATTGCCAAAAATCTTCCTGATAAACACCATTGTTGATTCCGGTTGCCAGATAAGCTTTATTATCAATTATAAAAACAGTTGCATTACGTCTTTTGTTTCCGCTGAAACCATTTACAAGGGTCCATGTATTTGCCTGATCATCGTATTGATAAAAATCTTTCAAGTAATTTCCATCATAACCAGTTCCAATATAAGCTTTTCCGCCTACCTGAAAACCTACCGCTGCGTAACGCGCTGTACCTGCAAAGTCAGTTTTTTGAGTCCATGCATTACTTGTTGGATCGTATTGGTAAAAATCTTTCAGTTTATTTGTTCCGTCATAACCAATTCCAACATAACCTTTATCGTTAAGTGTAAAACTAGAAGCCGAACTTCTTCCTATACCAATAAAGTCTGCCTTTTGTTCCCAATAGTCACCAGTTGAATTATAAGCCCATAAATCTTTTAAATACTCATCTCCTGTATAGCCTGTTGCTATATAAGCATAATCACCAATAACAAAACTAGTGGCACTAGATCTTGCTGGTCCATCAAATGCTGATTTTTTAATCCAGTTTCCTATTAAATCATCATCGTCATCACTATTACTGCACCCTATAAAAAAGAGGGTCGAAAATAATGCCGCGAATAATATTCCATTTTTTAAATTATTCATCATAGTGTATTAAATTTATTTATTGTTTGTATTTGATGCCAATGCCTAAAATGTAACCGTTTCCGGTATTAAAATCATAAACCTTATGATTGTCGTTATCGAGAATATTGTATTTTTTATTAAAATCGTAACCTGCATTAAAATTTATAAACCAATTTTTATCGACGTTTCTTTCATATTCAAAAGCAGATGTCATTTGCGATGTGCTAATTTTTGTTCCATTATTAGCAATAAGCGTATGATCCAGATTATAAAAAGTACCATTAAAACTATTCGTCAGGCTAAATGCATTTCGAATATTATTAGAATACGAAATCTTCGAATCCGGAAATCCAATCATCAATGCACTTTTATCGTTTACTTTATATTGTACGGATAAAGTGGGCAGGAATTGCGGATAACCAAATATTGCTGTTCTTGCAACTCCAACATTTATATTGGTCTTCAAATTTAACTGCTGACTTATTTCAAAACTTCCTAAGAGCGTTACATCAGAAAAATCAAGAGTCTTTTGAAAATTTGCCGTTGGTGTCAAAGCAAGATTCAGTTTAGTATTTGAAATTTCGTGTGAAATTTCAAATTTATTCTTCAACTGACTAAATTTATCCAGAGTTTCAAATGCCTCAAAACTTCCAATATCATAATTCACCCTCAAATTCGAATATTCTACTGTGTTCTTTATTTTGTTTTTCGAATTGATTGCTGTACTGAATGATATACCGATACCGGTTTCGTTAAAATCTATTTTATCTGTTGGCTCTGTTTTCAAATTTGCATTTACTGAAAATTTTTCCTGAGCTTTCATATTCAAAAACGAAATCAAAAAAAGAGAACCTATTAAAAGCCTTATTTTCATTACTTAATTATTGGTTCAAAAGTAGGTGCCTAATGGTTTTAAAAAAAAGAAGATATATGTATGGCTCTTTTTGATAGACTAAATACCCTTTTTTATGGCTGAACCAATTATTTGTTTGGCGAAACCTATCGTAGATGATTTTTTGCTATTTATAGGCTAAAAAGGCAAGACTGTATATGTTATAGTGTAGTGCAGAAGTGTGCATTTTATATTTGTTCAAAAAATAAGATTATGCATAAGTATATATTGATGTTGGTTTTTGCTCTTACAATGATTTCATGCGGTACTGATACAGATGCCGGAGAGTTTGTTGTTGGGTCTGATTATTTGGCGGTAAGCAATAAAGTAATTTTAATTGATACCGTAACGGTCGAAATGTCTACCATAAACTTTGATTCACTTGTAACCTCAAGTCAAAGCCGAATTTTAATTGGTAATTATGAAGATCCTCTATTCGGGAAAATAAAATCAAACAGCTATTTTCAATTAGCAGGAAGTTCTTATACTCTTGAAAGTACAGGTTCTGATACTGAAGCTGTAAATTATGTTTTCGATTCTATTTCGATGATCTTAAAATATGATAATTACTATTATGGAGATACAACAAAAGTTCAAACGTTTGATATTCATAGAATTACTCAGACAGTAAAACCAAATACAGACGATGATAGTTTTTATAATAACTCGACTTTAAGTTATGGAACCGAAAGTCTTGGAACTATAGCCTATAAACCCAGACCAACAGAAAAAGATTCGATTAATATTCAAATGGATGCTACTTTTGGAAGTGAGCTTTTCCAGAAAATTAAAAAAAGAGAGATTACGGGGCTAACAAACTTAACAGAATATTTAAAAGGACTTGTTTTGGTTCCTAATATTGATAATTCTTCGAGTGTAATTGGTTTTAATGCCACTACAAGTGTCGTCAGGATGTATTATTCCAAATATCAGAGCGACGATGAAACTTCTTATTATATAGACTTTACCATTGCAGATGTTTCAAAGCAGTTCAACTCTATTTCCTCAGATAAAACCGGAACGGTAATTCAAAATTTACCCATTTCGAGCAGTAAATTATCCAGTTCATTAACAGACAGGCAAGGGTATATTCAATCAGGAGCAGGAGTGGCCTGCCGGATTGATTTTCCAAATATAAAGCAGCTCAAATACATTTCAGAAAAAGGCGCAATTGTCGATGCACAATTGATTTTAAAACCGGTTAATAATTCTTATTCAGAACAATATCCGTTAGAAGATTCATTGCGTGTATATGTAGCCGATAATTTGAACAGAATTAGCGCCACGCTATTAAATTCTGCAGGAAGTACTGTGTATGGAACATTAAATCAAAAAAGTGACGAATTCAATGAAAATGTTGGTTATACAATTCCGATAGGAGGGTTTCTTCAAAAAGAAATGTGGAAAACATCCGATTCAAAATCTTCTCTTATTTTGACATTGCCCGGAATTTCTAAATCTGTAGACAGAATTGTTTTAGGAGACCAAAAGCACGCAAACAATAAAATTCAACTAAAAGTTTATTATATCTCATATTAGATGAAAAATAAAATAATTTTTTTAAGTTGCTTCATTCTAATGTCGCTAACTGCATTTTCTCAAAGTATTTCAAGTTCTCCTTATTCATTATATGGTGTAGGAAGTTTGTATGACTCTGATTTTGGTTCGATTCCATCTATTGGTTCATCAGGAATAGCATTGCCTTCAGATCTCTTTATCAATAATTTAAATCCTGCTTCATTAGCTTACTTGCCTCTAAATCATTTTATGTTTGATATCGGAGGAAAAGCAATCGCAACAACTTATGAAAGCGGATCAAGATCTGAAAAACGAAATAATTTTCAGTTTTCTCATATTGCTTTTGCTTTTCCGGTTACAAAAAAATCAGGATTTAGTGTGGCTTTGCGACCATATTCAAGTGCGACATTTAAAATCTCAAATTTAAAATTGCCTATCTCAGATAGTCAGGAATATTATTACTTAACAGCGGCGGGTTCTGGCGGATTAAATAATTTTGATTTTTCTTATGGTTATAGAATTGGAACAAAAATATCCGTTGGAGCTTCAGCTACTGTTTTGTTTGGTAATACAACAGATGACAGGAGTTATCTAATCTCAAATTCTATTACAAGTATTAGTAAAAAAACAGATTATAGTGGTTTACGCGCAACTTTAGGCACTCAATATCAAATTGATTCGACTTTTACGGTTGCATCCACTTTTAAATTGCCAACAAAGGTTAAAGCTTCAAAAGTGCAAAGTGTCGAAACTTTAACCAATGAGGTTGTTTCTACGGTAGAATCGAATGTTGCTTCAGATGCAGATGATTATTATATGCCTTTAGAAATAGGAGTTGGAATTAGCAAACGTTTTAAGAATAATCTAAATATGACTGCAGATTATGAAAAAAGCCTTTGGAAGAATACCAATCAGTCTGAGTTATACGGAGATTTTGTTAATCAGGACCGATTTGCACTTGGATTTACATATAGCGCCAAAAAGAATATCAGAAGATATTGGGATCGGGTTCAATATGCTGCAGGAGCCAATTTTGACACCGGTTACCTTGAAGTTGATGGAAAAAGAGTTAATAACGCATCAATTTCTATCGGGCTTACATTACCAATAGAAAATACTTTTTCTGCCTTAAATATTTCCTATTCTTATGGACAAAAAGGAAAAGTTTCAGAAAATCTGATAAAAGAAAATTATCATAAAATATCCCTTAATTTGTCTTTAGACGGAATTTGGTTCGTCAAGCGAAAAATAGAATAGTGACTTAAAAATCCTTTTGTATTACTTCATATTTGTCATTCAAAATTGATTTTAAAACAGAAGGATTTGCATTTGCATAAAATACAGGTTCGCTTTCTCCTTCATCAGAAAAACCAACTTTTTCGCGCAGCACATTTTGAGTTTGTCGAGCAACCGCTTCTCCGGAATCAATAATCTGAATATGCTCCGGAAGAATTTTTTTAATCTGAGGAATCAAATACGGATAATGACTGCAGCCCAAAACCAGGTAATCAATATTTGCATCAATCATAGGTCGCAAGTAAGTTTCTAACAGATCAGTCATTTCAGGAGAATTCAAATTTCCATCTTCAATAAGCTGCACCAATCCATGACCTACTTGTTCAATTATGGTTGTGTTTTGAAACATTTCGGCTGTTTTATTAAACAATTCGCTGTTCAAAGTTCCTTGTGTAGCTAAAATTCCAATAACCTGGGTTTTCGAATTATTGGCCGCCGGTTTTATTGCCGGTTCAATCCCAATAAAAGGAATATCATAATCAGCACGAAGTTCCCTAATAGCATTTGTGGTTGCAGTATTGCAGGCAACAACAATTAGTTTACAGTTATTTTCGATTAAAAAGTCAACATTTTTTTTACTTAAAGCAACAATCTCTTCTTTGGTTCTCTGGCCATAAGGAGCATTTTTATTGTCTGCTAAATAAATGGTTTTTTCGTTGGGAAGTAGTTCGTGAATGGCGCTCCAAATGGAAGTTCCTCCAATACCGGAATCAAAAACGCCTATAGGATTGTTGTTTGTCATAGAACAAAGTTACATATTTCTATGTTTTTCTACAATTTAGATGCTAAATAAAACGGTTAAGAAAATGTAAAAAAAGTACTATATTTACAATTAACCTTAAATAGCTATAACTATGAAATTTATTAAAAATTGCGAAAAATTATCAAAAGAAGAACTTAAAAGTATTAATGGTGGAAGCGCTCCTTATTGTCCGGTTGGTAAAGTTTGCTATCGTGGGGAAGATAGTAACGGGAATCTACTTTGGGATTGTGTTCCAGTAACAACTCTATGCCCGGGAATTTAAGAAAATCATAATGTACAAAAGGAGTTTTATTACTCCTTTTTTTATTTGTTGAGAAATACTTGGATATTTTGTTGTTTTTGTGACATGAAATTAATTTGGTTTTCAATTTCAAAAGCATCTTATACTTTTACTGATGCAAAAGCGAAGTATCTAACAGCGAATCAGGTTTTGTCTTTAATGCCGATAAATAAAGTTAATCTGGCCTTGATTTACGAGAAAGAGAATAATTTTAAAATGGGATTGGAAGGATATTTTACAGATGAGCAATTTTTATACAATGGTATACAAAATTCCTGCTTACTGGGAATTTGGATTTATGGTTGAAAAAATATTATGGTAAAAATTTTCTTTTTCAACTTTAAGAATTTTACAGATACTAAACAAAGTAACTATAAATGAGTTGTAAATGATCCGCACAGTGCACCAACTTTTGGTGATATATGGAGATGCATATATACAGAAGATTTTACTATTAACGGAGGAGTAAAAATAAAATTATAGAAGTAAAAAAAATGGCTCAAACTTAAAAAGTTGAGCCATTTTAATAATAAGATTATTTCTTAGAATCCTAAATCTTTTTTAACATCAGCAGTAATGTTTGGACCATCAGCTAATAAAAGAGTAGAACCATCTAATACATATTGGAAACCTTTAGCTTTTCCAACTTTTTGGATAGAAGCTCTTACTTTTTCCATTAATGGTTTTACGATGTCAGTTTCTTTTTGTTGTAGTTCTTTTTGTGCATTGTCTCTATAGTCAACAATTCTTTTTTGCATGTCTTGAACTTCTTTAGAACGCTCACCGTTTACAGCTTCAGTTACAGTAGCAGCTTCAGCCTCATACTTTTTGATTTTTACTTGATATTCATCAACCATTTTTTTGTATTCAGTATCGTATGTACCACTTAATTTTTGTAGTTGATTTTGAGCATCAAGCATTGCAGGCATTTTCGACATAATCTCGCTAACATCAACATGAGCTACCTTAGCTTGTGCATTCATTGTGTTACTTGCTCCTAAAACTAGTATCGCAGCAATTAGTAAAGTTTTGATTTGTTTCATCATTTTTAAAAAAATATTAATTAATTATTGGTCGTATTTGTTTTCTGTGTTTCGGCTTCTTTTGCTTTTTTAGCAGCCTCTCGTTCTTCTAAAATTTTCTTCTTTCTGTCTTCTAACTCTTTTTTTCGCTGTTCATAAATCTTCTGTCTTTCTTCGGCCTTGGCTGCTGCTGCGTCAGCGGCAGTATTTGTTGGTGTCGTTGTTGTAGCTGCGGGCTCGGTTGTTGTTGAAGAAGGTTTTGCTGTAGCATCAGTTTTTGTTTCTTCTGTTTTAGCTGGTTCAGAAACCGTGCCATTTTTTTTGGCTTCTCTTTCTGCTAAGATCGCTTTTCTTCTGTCTTCATATTCTTTTTTCTTAGCTTCTTGTTCCAGCCTTCTGTCTTCGATCAATTTTTCTCTTACAGCCTTTCTTTCATCTAATACCTTTTGTCTTTCTGCCATTTCAGGATTTTCGTCAATGGCATTTTCCCGGCTCTCTTTAACTTCTTGCTCTTTCAATTGTTTTTTAGTCAATTGCTCTCGCTTATCAGTTCTGTTTAGTACACGTATAACCTGATCACTAATGTCAAATCTTTTATTACTAAAAAGCATTGTTAAATCAGATGACTTGTCAAAAACAAAATCATAGTTTTTAGCTTCTGCAATATCCTGAACAGCTGTAAAAACCTGATCTTGTATAGGTTTTGCTAACGCTGCTTTATGTCGAATTAAATTTCCATCAGCACCAAATTGCTTTTGCTGATAGTCCATCATTTCATCTTCCTGAAATTTAATTTCGCTTTCTCTTTCATCAATAAGCTCCTTAGTAAGTAAAGCTTTTTCGGCTTTAAGATTTTCTTTGAGTTTATTGATTTCTAGTTTTTTGGCTTCTATTTCTTGTTTCCATTTTTGAGCTTTTAGCTCTAATTGGGCTTTTGCTTCCTTATAATCGGAAACATTTTCTAAAATATATTCCATGTCGATGTAGCCAATCCTAGTCGTCCTTGTCTGCGCTTGACTTGTAGAAGCTACAACCAAGGCTAAAAATATAAATAAAAATTGTTTTCTCATAACATTACTTTATTTTGAAATTTTTAGCCAAATGTAATAAAATTTGTACTAAAAAATACACTAAAATTGTTGTCCAATGATAAAGTGTGTTTCCCATCCATTTGCTTTATTTGTAACAGATCCTGGCAGAGCGTCAAATCCATAACCAAAGTCAATACCTAATAATCCAAATGCAGGCATAAATACACGTAAACCAACACCGGCAGAACGATTTAAATCAAATGGGTTATAATCTTTAAAAGTTGGATATGATGATCCTGCTTCCAAAAAGGTCAAAGCATAAATAGATGCTGATGCTTTTAACGTAATTGGATAACGTAACTCCATTGAGAATTTATTATAAATAGTTGCTCCAATTTGATCTCCGGCTGAATTCACCGGCGTTAATGAGTTATTTGGGTAACCTCTTAACTGAATAGTTTCTCTACCATCCATAGAATAGTTGGCCATTCCATCTCCTCCTAAATAAAAACGTTCGAAAGGTACAACACCTCTTGACTGATCATACGCTCCTAAGAAACCAAATTCAGTTAATGTTCTTAAAACTAATTTACCATATACTTTAGTATACCAGTCTGCTTTAAATTTAACTTTATAGTATTCTAACCAGTTGTATTTCTTTTGGTCAACTTTTCCAACATCAGTGTCAGCGCTTCCATAATCAGATCCTACACCTACAGTACCGGATGTTCCGTTTACTGTTTCAGTTTTTGTGTAATCTCCAGGGCTAATTGGCTGTCCATCTGCACCTGAAATTACTTCTGTTCCTGTATATTTCGTTTTATACTCCTTTTGATTTTGTAAATCTGAATAGTTAATTCCATTAAACAATGAATATGGAGGTGTCACTTTTGCAGAGATACTAAATTCAGAACCATAAGTTGGGAATATTGGGTTAACCCCTTTATTACTTCTTGAAATTCCGATAGTATAAGCTAAGTTTCTTGACGCTCCGTTACCAAAGGTAAATAAACCTGTATTATAATTATTTAAATCATAATGCTGATAACTGATAGATTGTGATAACACAAAATAATCATCCGGCACTGTTAGCCTTTTAGCAAGTCCAACCTGGACTGTAAAAATATTAAAACTTTTGCTCTTATCAACGTCTCTGGTAATGTAATTATTAAGAAATTGCGTACTATAAGAGATAGATGAACTAAATTGTACTGGTTTTTTACCTCCAAACCATGGTTCAGAGAATGATAAACTATACGTCTGGAAATATGTACTTCCTTGTAAACGAAGAGATACTTTTTGACCATCCCCCATTGGTAAAGGCCTATAAGCTTCTTTCTTAAATATATTTCTTACAGAGAAGTTATTAAACGAAAGCCCTAAAGTACCAATGAAACCACCTCCACCGTAACCACCCTGAAGTTCAACCTGGCTTGATCCTTTTTCTACTACGTGATATTCAATATCAACAGTTCCTGCAGCTGCATCAACATTTTTGAATTTTGGATCGATAGCTTCAGGATCGAAAAATCCTAATTGTCCAATTTCACGAATAGTTCTAACTAATTGTTCTTTACTATATTTTTCTCCCGGTTTAGTTCTTAATTCACGGTAAATAACATGATCGTTTGTTTTGTCATTTCCTACAACTGATATTTTATTAAAATAAGCGATAGGACCTTCGGTAACTCTAATTTCAAAATCGATAGTGTCATTAACTGTTCTTACCTCTACAGCATTGATGTTTGAAAACAAATAACCGTTGTTTTGGTATAAGTTTGTAATATCTTCTGCATCTGGTTTTGTTTTATCAGCAATTCTTTTTTCAAGTAAAACGCCATTATAGGTTTCACCTTTTTTAATTCCTAAATAACGGTTCAAAAGTTGATCTGAGTATACTGTGTTTCCTAAAAATTTAATATTTCCGAAGTAGTATTTATTTCCTTCTTCCATATTGATTTTTATAGCCAGCATATTCTTCTCCTTATTATAGGTAACAGAATCATAAATAATACGGGCATCACGATATCCTTTTTCCTTGTAAGTAGCAACAACCTTTTCTAAATCGGCTTTGTATTTTTCAGGAATAAATTTTGACTTTTTTAGAATGCGCAGAAAGTTTTTTTGTTTAGTGTCCTTCATTGCTGCTCTTAACTGATTATCAGTAAGCTTTTCATTGCCAATGAAGTCAATTTTACTAATTTTTACTTTATCGCCTTTGTCTACGCGAACAAGCATATTGACCTGATTTCCACCGGTAGTGTCAGCAGGTGTATTTGTAATAGTAACTTTTGTATTATAATAACCTTCTTTTTTATATTTATTTTCAATATAATTTTTGGTCGTTGTAATTAAGTTTTCGTTTACAATTTTATTTT
Organism: Flavobacterium sp. MEB061; assembly: GCF_000834715.1. Classification (NCBI taxonomy): domain Bacteria; kingdom Pseudomonadati; phylum Bacteroidota; class Flavobacteriia; order Flavobacteriales; family Flavobacteriaceae; genus Flavobacterium; species Flavobacterium sp. MEB061. Next base: position 55,865 of record NZ_JXQR01000036.1, read on the forward strand.
TGGTTAAATTGTTATCCTTAATTAATCCTTCGACTTTACTTTTCTTGATACCAACAAATTTTACCTCGTTTAGTTTAGGAAGTTCAACAATATTTAAGTCAAGATAAATACTATCATTATCAATTTTATTTACGTAGAAAGCAATTTCATCAAAAAGTCCAAGTTTGCCCAGTTTTTTAATTGCACCACTGATTTCTTCACCGGGAACGGCTATTTCCTGTCCTTTTTGAAGACCTGAAAAGGTAACAACGGTTTGTTCATTGAAGCTTATTTTACCAACAACAGAAACTTTAGCAAGAATGTATTTTTTTCCCTGATCAAAAGGAACTCTTTCTTGTGCTTTTATTTGTGAAAAACTACCCAAAAGAAGTAGGGTAAGGACTATTTGTATTCTTTTTTGTAACACTAAAAAATTATTTAATTTGTTCACTGGTTTTTCCAAATCTACGTTCTCTTTTTTGATAACTAATAATAGCCTCATATAAATCTTGATCTTTAAAGTCTGGCCACAAGACATTAGTAAAATATAGTTCTGCGTAGGCAATCTGCCACAGCAAAAAATTACTTATTCTATGTTCTCCACTTGTTCGTATTAATAAATCTACGTCAGGTAAATTTTGCGTGTAAAGATGCTCATTTATAATTGAATCGTCAATAGTGTCTATTGAAATTATATTATTTTTAACTTTATCACTGATGATTCTAACGGCATTTACCAATTCTTCTCGTGATCCGTAACTTAAAGCCAATGTTAGCGTTAGGCGCGTATTATTTTTTGTTTTATCAATAACGTCCTGAAGTTCTTTTTGAGCGGTTTTTGGTAATTTATCAAGATTTCCAATAGCATTAAGCCTGATATTGTTTTCTTGTAAAGTGCCAAGTTCTTTTTTTAATGAATTGATTAATATTTTCATTAAAGCTTCAACTTCTAATTTTGGGCGATTCCAGTTTTCTGTTGAAAAAGCATAGAGCGTTAGATACTCAATGCCAAGTTTTGCACAAGTGGTAATTGTTTTTTTTACTGATTTTGTACCATTTTCGTGACCAAAAGCTCTTAAGAACCCTTGTTGTTTTGCCCAGCGACCATTACCGTCCATGATTATGGCCAGATGTTTAGGTAAGTTTGTTTTGTCTATAGAGTCTATTAGGTTCATTTTATTATTCTGCGCAATAGCAAGGTTTTTGTCCAAAGGTATAAGTTAAGGTAACACCTGTAAAGACATACCAATCGTTATTATTTAAATTTCCAAATCGTAAAGATGATAAGGCATCGTTACCAGGATTACTTCCGTCAATATCGTCTGTAAAGGTATAACGGGCTCCAACTTCAAGGCCCAGAACAAAATTAGGAGATACATTTGACTTGATTCCTAACGTTATAGGAATAGCAATTGAACTTGAATTTTTATCTTTTCTTGTTTGACCTCCCGAAATATATAATTCATCATACATGAAGTAACTTAATCCTGAATATATATAAGGAGTAATTTTTGGATGATAATCATGTAGATTAAAATCAAAAAAATTAAATTCTAAACCGGCAGAAAGTTCTTTAACATTGTTTTCAAATCTGTAACCTCGATTGCTTCGCCCTGTTTCTTCAGATTCACGATCGTTTCCTGTAACAGTAGATTGTGTATATGAAAAACGGTAAGAATGTCTTGGACTTTTGTTCCATTTATACAAAATACCAAAAGCTAACTTTTCAGGAGCGATATAGTTTGTTTTACCAACATCACCTACAAAGTTGCTTCCACCAAGAAAAACACCAATCTCATTAATTTGAGCGTTTAGTGTAATTAGGGGGAATAAACATAACAATAAATTAAAAATTTTCTTCATTTAATTCGGAATTGCGTGCAAATATAATAATTATCGATACGAATCAACGTCGCTTTAGTTAAATGTGCTTTTTTTTCAATTTGCAATATGATTTTGAGACATTTAATGAGGATTCGATACATGCAGAACGAGAAAAAGTGGTATTATCGTATAGTGGCGTGTGAGAAAAAGGCTTAATTCCTCTTGTCTTCTCCCCAAAGCAGCTTATTTCTTAAGGTTTTTAAGAAAGTTTCTCCAGGAATTTCAACCATTTTTATTTTAAAATCTGTTTTTTTAATCGTTAAAACAGATTCATTTTTTACAGAAGCAATTCTGGAATCTAATGAAACTAAATATTGATCTTCTCTTCCCGATACCCGTAACTTAATTTCGGTATCATCAGGAATAACAAGTGGTCTGGCGGTTAAATTATGAGGTGCGATAGGCGTAATTACTAAACTTTTTACCTCTGGCGTAAGCAATGGTCCGCCACAACTTAAAGAATATCCGGTTGAACCCGTTGGCGTCGAAATAATCAAACCATCTGCCCAATATGAATTTAAATATTCATTGTTCAAATAAGTTTCAACGGTAATCATCGAAGTTGTGTCTTTTCTACTTACTGTAACTTCATTCATGGCAAAATTTAAATCTTCTTCAATAGCATCATTTTTTGGATCGCAGGTTATGCTTAATAAGGTTCTCTCAGAAATAGTGTAGTTTTTATCAATTACAAACTGCAAAAAACTGTCAATATTTTCTTTTTGTACGGTAGCCAAAAAACCAAGCCTTCCTGCATTGATTCCCAAAATAGGAACACCGGAATTACGGACTAAAGTTGCAGCTCTTAATATAGTTCCATCGCCACCAATACTTATTAACATTTCAAAACTATTATCTAATGAAGTACTTAATGAAAAAGTTTTATATTCTTTTTTTACGAGTTCCTTTTCATGAAGCATTTTTAGAAAGTTTTCCTCTATTACCATTTCAACATTATTGGTATTGAAAAACAAAAAAATATCTTTTATAATAGGTTCGGTACTGTTTTGGTAATACTGTCCGTAAATGGCTACTTTCATTTTTTTTAATTAGATAATTTGTCAATTAGAAAATTAGATAATGAGCCAGCTAGTTAAGAAATTATCTAATTGACATATTAACTTCATTGTCTAATTATATATTAAGGTATTTGTCTAAATAATCAGAACGTTCTTTTAAGCTGTTTATATAAGCGTCTTCCTGATGTTCTGAAATGATTTCATAATTATATCGTCTAAATGTCTGAATGATTTCATTCATTGGTCCCACACCAATTTTTACTGTAATCTGAACATTTTCTAAATCAGCCTCAGAAACAAAACAACCTAAAATTTTTCCATTATTGCTTTCCACTATTTGTGCTACCTGGCCCATAGAATAATCCAAAAGCCCTTTTTGAACAATAATAATACCTCCTTGTTCTTTTAAAAATGGAGTTTCCTGAAAAAATTTCATGATGTCTTCCATTTCATAATAACCTACATAGATATTATTTTCATCAATAACGGGAACAGTATTAGTGTGATTTTTTGCAAATACTTCTAAAACATCGAGCCACATCATTGATTTTCTGGCAAAAAAACGTTCTAAAGTATATTTGTAATCAATTGCTTTTTTGTCAGTGTCAAAAGTTTCAACATCGTCAGAAGCAATACTTCCAATGAAAATACCATTTTCCAAAATTGGAAAATGAGAAAAATTCAAATCAGCAAAAAAGTCCTGAACCGATGCTATCGTTTCCTGGCTATCAATTGCTCGAAAATCGTTTGTGATATAGTTTGTAATTTCTGTCATAAATCAATTGAAGATATTTGATGCAAAATAATCAAAAAATAGCAAAAACTGCTACGTTTTACTTTGTATTTTTGTCGTAACAAATATAGTGTTACTAGAATTAATTATCTATTTTATATGACAAAGTTAAGTGTAAATATCAATAAAATTGCAACCTTACGTAATGCAAGAGGCGGAAATGTTCCTGATTTACTAAAAGTAGCTACCGATATTCAGAATTTTGGAGGTCAGGGAATTACCATTCATCCACGTCCGGATGAGCGTCATATTCGTTATCAGGATGCGAGGGATTTAAAACCAATTGTTTATACCGAATATAATATTGAAGGAAATCCGCAGCATAATTTTATTGATTTGGTTTTAGAATGCAAACCAACTCAGGTTACCTTGGTTCCCGATGCGATTGGAGCTATAACATCTTCTGCAGGTTGGGATACGATAAAAAATCAAGACTATTTAACAGAAGTTATTCAGGAATTTCAACGTAACGGAATCAGAACTTCGATTTTTGTTGATCCTATTAATGAAATGATTGAAGGAGCAAAAAAAACAGGAACAGACAGAATCGAATTATATACCGAAGCATTTGCACATCAATATAGTTTAGGAAATAAAAACGGAATTGATCCTTATGTAAAAGCTGCAGAATTGGCAAACGAATTAGGTTTGGGAATCAATGCAGGACATGATTTAAGTTTAGATAATATTCAGTTTTTTAAACAAAATATTCCCGGTTTATTAGAGGTTTCTATTGGGCATGCCTTGATTTCTGAAGCACTTTATCTTGGTTTGGATAATGTCGTGAATATGTATCTAAATAAATTGAAATAAGTTTAAAATTAAAACAATTATAACCTGATATAATTGGGTTATAATTGTTTACTTTCGCACTTTTCATATTAAAAGCTAGTGTCGAAATCAATTATTATTTTTTGTTTATTCTGTTTTTCCGGTTTATTTGCGCAATCTCAAGCCAATATAACAGGAAATGTAAAATCTTCTGAAAATGAAAATTTAATTGGTGCGGGTATTTCTTTCGATATAAATAATCAAAAATATTCTGTACTAAGTGATACACTTGGTAATTTTTCAAAAGATATTTCTTTAGGCAAAATCACAATTACCATTAATCAATTGGGTTATCTCAATAAAACCCTCAATATTGATCTTGTAAAAGATACCATAATCTCAATTGTTTTAGAAAAAGATATTTCACTTTTAAAAGAAGTGATTATAGAGAATGACAAAAAAAATGGTATTTCAACTTTATCAGGAGGAAAATTATCTTTCAATTTAAAAGAATTGTCTTCGTTACCGACCGTTTTAGGAACAACCGATATTATAAAGATTTTGCAATTAACACCCGGAGTTCAAAATTCTGGCGATGCTAATGGATATTTATACGTAAGAGGTGGCGATCCGGGACATAATGCAATATTATATAATGGAACGCCTGTTTATGGAATGTCTCATTTATTAGGTATTTTTCCTTTTTACAATGCAGATCATATTAAGGAAGTGGAATTTGATAAGTCAAGTTCGAATGCAAAGTACGGAGGACGATTAAGTTCGACAACGCTTTTAATTCCGAACAAAAAAATACCTGCTGAATTTAGTATTCAGGGAAATGTTGGTATTTTGGCCTCACAATTGAATTTTGCCATTCCTGTAACAGAAAAAACAGGAGTTTATATTTCAGGAAGAAAAACGTATATCGATGAAATTATTGCACCATTGATAAATTCTTCATCCCAAAATAATGATGTTCAGAATATGAAATATGGATTTTCAGACGGAAATTTCACTTTTGTATCTCAGATTTCTAAAAATAATCTATTTGCAGTTGATGCTTTTGTTAGTGGTGATAAATTAAAAATTAATGATGATAATTTGTCTTTAAAAACCAGTCTGAAATGGAGTAATTTTACGGTTTCTCCTTCTATAACTACTGCACTTTCCGAAAAAACAAGCATGTCAAATGCTGTTTATTTTAGCCAATATTCTAATGATTTGAGTATGGAACAGGCGACAATTCAGTTTGGTGTTTCTTCGTATGTGAAAGATTTTGGTTTAACAAATTCATTTCGTTTTTGGATAAAAAATATTCCTGTCGAGTCTGGATTGCAATATGTTTATCATGATTTACAGCCTCAAAAAGTGAATGTTGAAAACTTTAGCAGTTCAAACAATACATCCCAAAATAGTATGATTACTGCCAATGAAGCGGCTGTTTTTACTACCATCAAACCAAAACTGACAGATAAATTAAACGCAGAACTGGGTTTGAGGATAAATTATTATACATCAGGATCACAAAGTTCTTATTTGCATTTTCAGCCTCGTGTATTGTTGAGTTATATTGCAAATGAAAAACTTTCTTTTTACGGATCTTATAACAAACAATACCAATATTTGAGTTTGATTACCACTTCAAGTGTTGGAATTCCGACAGATTTCTGGATTGCCAGTTCAGACGGAATTAAACCGCAATCTTCAGATGAGTTTGCAATTGGTTCAAATCAAAATATTTCAAAGAATTTGGTTTCTTCTTTTGGTGGATTTTATCGCTCTATGAAAGATTTACTGGAATATCCTTATGGTATAACTCAGTTTAATGAAACCACAACTCTAAAAAATGATTTATTGGAGGGTAAGGGAAAAGCCTATGGTCTTGAATTTATGCTGCGAAAAAATAACGGAAAATTTACCGGCTGGTTAAGTTACACATTAAGCTGGTCTGATAGAAATTTTGATGAACTTAATAATGGAAAAACGTATTTTGCCAAATATGACAGACGTCATAATCTGTCGTTAGTTGGAATGTACGATTTAAATTCAAAGTGGAGTTTTGGTGTTACCCAAATATTTAGTTCCGGCAATCGATTTACAATGCCAACTTCCTGGTATTTTATCAATAATAATCCGGTCAAAGAATATTCAGAATATAATAATGCGCAAATGCCCAATTATATTCGTACGGATCTTTCTGCAAATTATTTCTTCTTTAAAACAAATAAAAAAGAAAGTGCCCTGAACTTTTCAATCTATAATACTTTTAATATTGATAATCCAATTTATGTTGTTTTAGATGTTAAAGTTGCTGATGATAAAAGTAGTGTTGTTGTAAAACAGGATAAAAAAGTGTTGTATCGAATATTACCTTCAATAAGCTGGAGATTTAAATTTTAAAAGATGAAAAAATATTTATTATTTCTTTTTGCTTTAATAATAATGAGTTGCTCTAAAGATGATTTTAGCGAACAAAGTATCGAATCTAAAATTGTTGTAGAAGGTTGGATAGAAGAAGGAGATTATGCTCAGGTTTTGCTTTCAAGCAGTATTCCGGTTACAGATGTAATTGATTCTACAAATGTTTTGAATCATGTTATTCGATCGGCAAAAATCACAATTTCTGATGGTCAGACTTCAGAAGTTTTAAGAGTAAAAAATGATAAAAATAGAGTGCCACCTTTTGTATACTACGGAACAACTTTAAAAGGTGAAGCTGGAAAAGAGTACTCGTTAAAAATAGAATATTTAAATCGTGTTGTTGAAGCTATAACCACTATACCTAAAACTGTGGAGCTTAAAAGTGCAGAGTATGTAAAAAAGAATGTTACAGATACAACAGGTTATGTTTTTGTGAAATTTGATGATCCTTTAGAAGATAAAAACTATTATCAGGTTGCTACAAAAATCGATACCGAAGAACCTGTTTTTGTTCCTGCATTTTACGGAAATCTGGATGATAAAAATTTTACAGAACCATCAGTTTCAATACAAATAAACAGAGGGATTTTGCTTTTTCCTAAAACAAAATTCACGCCTTATTTTGCTGATGGAGATTTAATTTATGTGAAACTAAGAACGCAAAACAAAGAGGCTTTGGATTTTTGGAACAGTTGGCAAAATGAAATTGTAAACAGTAAAAACCCAATTTATCCATCCAATACAAGTTTAAAATCCAATATAAAAGGCGGAATTGGTATTTGGGCAGGATATGGGCAAAGTACTATAATTGTTAAAACACCTCCAAAAAAATAAATCCGGTTTGAAATTATTTCAAACCGGATTTATGTTAGACTTTAAAGAAATAATTAGTTCTCAAAAGCTTTGATAAATTCTTCAAATTTAGCTTCGAAAGAGCTGAAGCCTTCAGAGAAATAAACGCTCATTTCTACTTCTGTATTATCGTTGAATTTTAAGTAATATACTTCGTCGTAATATGCTTCAGTAAATTGCTCTCCTTCATCAGTCGATTGCCAGAAACCAGTACCATCTCCATAAGCATACCATTCAGGTAAGTAAAAAGTGTAAGAATCAGTTGATTTTTCTGAATGCACAACAATATCAGCTATTTTAGTACCATCTTTTTTAGAAACTAAAATTAATTTGGAGTTCTTGTTAAAATTTGCAGCAGTTCCGGCAGAATATTTTTGGCGGTATGTATTTACAGCTGTATAATATGCTTTAAAATTGGCATTTGGATCATTATATTCTGGGTCTTTAGGATAAACTACAGTTTTGTCTAATGTAGCATCATCAGTAGCAGAAGTAGCTAAATCAGTATCAGCAAGAATTACAAAATTGTCAAGGATTTGTACTAATCCGTTTGCTTTTCCTCTATATTGTACTAATTCATCATTTGTTATTAAAGCATCAATGTCAGCGGTGCTTCCGGAATTAAATGAAAGTAAATTTTTTCCATTGTAAGTAAGGGTAGCTTTCGAAGTATTTTTCACAGCTTTTACACCACTCATTTCCCATGTATAACCATCGCTTAATGTCATTTTGTATGCAAATTCATTAGGAGTTTCTTTTCCATTAGAATATTTTGCAGTTTGCGTAAATGTAGCTACAGCTGTATTGTCAATTGTTAAAGTTGCATCTGCAGATGTTGGTAAAAAGATTTTATCGTATACACCAGGAACATTTACATATTCATTAATATCATTATCGTAGTACCAATGTCCAGAAGTATCTGTAAAATCTACTTTAATGTCTGAAGAAATACTTTTAGCAGAAAGTGCTGCATTGTTTGTAGTTTGCGATTCTTTTGCAGGGAAAACAAATTTTAATTCAGTTGATGAAGTAGTCTTTACCCAGATTTTTTCAGTGTTATTCCAAGTATAAATACCATAAACACCTGACACTTGTAAAATGTCTTCTACTCCATTACCATTTTTTTCGTTGAAGATATCAACGGGACTAATGTCTAATAATCTGTTTAAGTTTTCAATTGTTTCAATTGCACTTAAATTTTTTGTTTTGTCTAATTGAACTAACATTTCATTAGCTTCAGCTTCTAATTTTACTTTTTGCTGTGCCGGAGTTAAGCTTGAATAAGGTTGTTTAACTATAAGAGCGATCTCTTCTTCTAAAGTTAATTCTTTAGTTGGGTCAGTTACAACAGGATCAGTTGTTTCCGAACTGTCATCACTAGAACATGAAATCATAAGTTGAGAAGCAACTAATGATAATAAAAGGAATTTTTTAATCATAGGAGTGGTATTTAATTAAATGATTTGGATCAAATTTTGGGTTTGATTTCTGAGCGCGAATATACACTTTCAAATTGTTTTTTGTTTACGGGAAACCGTAAAGCTCGAGATTTTTTAAAATAAAATGATTTCTTCAAAATTATTGTGCTTATATTGCTAGATAAGTTTTTTAACTTTGTAATAAGTAAAAAATTAATATAAATGTTATACTCAAAAATAGAAGGTGAAGGAAAACCTTTCATCATCATGCACGGATTTCTCGGAATGTCTGATAACTGGAAAACACTTGCCGGGCAATATGTAGAAGCTGGATTTCAGGTTCATATTTTAGATTTAAGAAACCACGGACGCAGTTTTCATTCAGATGAATGGAGTTACGAAGCTATGGTTCAGGATGTTTTCGAATATTGCCAGGCCAATCAATTAAGTAAAATAGATATTTTAGGACATTCGATGGGAGGGAAAGTTGCTATGCTTTTTGCAACAACACACCCTGAAATTGTAGATAAGCTGATTGTGGCAGATATTGGTCCGAAGTTTTATAAACAACATCATCAGGATATTTTAGCAGGATTAAATGCAGTTGATTTTTCCGTAAAACCAAGTCGAAACGATGTTGAGGAAATTGTAGCACAATATGTTTCTGATTTTGGAACACGTCAGTTTTTGTTGAAAAATTTATACTGGAAAGAACCTGGACAATTGGCGTTTAGATTCAATCTCGAAGTTTTCAATAATAATCTGGATGCAATCGGAAAAGCTCTGGCAGATGATTTGGTTTTCGAAAAGCCGACATTATTTATACGTGGAGGAAATTCCGGTTATGTTCAGGATGCCGATCTTGATCAGATTCGTACACACTTCCCCGATTTAAAAGTAGAAACAATTCCAAATGCCGGTCATTGGCTTCATGCCGAAAACCCTAAAATGTTTTTTGAATTAACAACTGCCTTTTTAAAGGAATAGTCATTTTGGCAAATATTTTATTACTTTTATTAAAATTTTAAATTAAAATAAATATGAAATTATTACTTAGACTTCTAGTTACTGCAGCCTTGGTTCTATTACTTGCTAATCTTTTGACAGGCGTACATGTGGCAAGTTTTGGTACAGCTGTAATTGTTGCAGTGGTTTTAGGATTGCTTAATCTTTTTATAAAACCAATTTTAGTTATCCTGACTTTACCGGTAACGGTGATTACTTTAGGTTTGTTTTTACTGGTTATAAATGCGATCATTATTTTATTGTGTACCAATATAGTTGGAGGTTTTGCGGTAGATTCTTTTTGGACAGCATTAATCTTTAGTGTCATATTGTCTATTCTTCAGTCTATTACTTACAAAATTCTGGGAGACGATAAAAAATAAAAATAGAAATGACGTTTAAAACGTCTTCAAATACAATAGATTAAAAACTTGGCTGGGTTGCAAAAATTTTATAATTTTGCAACCCAATTTTATTACGTAAATTAAAGAAGAAGATGGATATTAAAAGAGTAGCAACAGACGCTGTGAATGAAACAATTGTAATGACAGTTGTTCACATGGATTACAAAGGTCAAGTAGCAAAAAGAATAAACGAAAAAATGCCTTTGGCTACCGTTAAAGGTTTTAGAAAAGGACAAGTTCCTAAAGACCTTGTTGAAAAACAATACGGAAAAGCAATTAAGCAGGAAGAAGTTAAAAAAGTAGTTGATTTGGCTTTAGAGCGTTTTGTTCAATCTGAAAGATTAAATCTTTTAGGAACTCCTCTTGCTAAAGAAAACGAAAACTTTGATTGGGATGCTGAAGAACTAACTTTCGAATACGAAATTGGTTTAGTACCAAACTTCGAAATTGACTTAGAAGCTAAAAACAATATCGTAAAATATATCGTTACAGCTGATGATAAATTAATCGACGGACAAGTTGAGCGTATCCAAAAACAATTCGGAAAAGCAATTCCACAAGATAAAGTAGATGCTGATTCTGATTTGACAGGAACTTTCTCTAATGAAGAAAAAGGTATCGACAATACAACTACAATTTCAGTTTCTACATTCAACAAAAAAGCAGGTGACAAATTCATCGGTAAAAAAGTTGGAGATGTTGTTACTGTAAGCACAAAAGGTTTATTTGCAGATGACCACCAATTAATGGATTACTTAAAAGTATCTCATGATGATGTTCACGGTTTAGATGTTGAAGTAAACTTTACTATCGAAGCTATCAACGGAGCAGAATTGGCAGAATTAAACCAAGAGTTATTTGATAAACTTTTTGGTGAAGGAAAAGTAGCTTCTCTTGAAGATTTAAAAGCTAAAATTAAAGAAGATGCTGAAGCTCAATTTGCACAGCAGGCAGATCAAAAATTATTGTTAGACGTTCAGGATTTCCTGATCGAAAACACAAAATTTGATTTACCGGCAGAATTCCTTAAAAAATGGTTACAAACTGTTGGAGAGAAAAAACTTTCTGCAGAAGAAGCTGAAGTTGAATACGCAAGATCTGAAAAAGGATTACGTTTTCAATTAATTGAAGGAAAAGCAATGGCACAAAGCAATATCCAAATTACATTTGAAGATTTGAAAGCTTTTACAACAAACGCTATCAGACAACAAATGGCTCAATTTGGACAAACAAATCCAACTGACGAAGAAGTACAAGGAATCGTGGCTAGAGTTTTATCTAACCAGGAAGAAGTGAAAAGACTTTCTGAGCAGGTTGTAGCTGAAAAATTGTTAGAAGTGTTTAAAGAAAAAGCAAATCCAACAACTAAAGAAGTAACTTACGAAGAATTTATTGCTGCGTCTTACGGAGAATAATTTCTAAAAAAATAAGTATATTTGAGCGTCAGGAGATTTTTTTCCTGACGCTTATTTTTTTGTTTCAAGTTTAATTTTGTTTCAAGTTTAAAATTTGTGAACTTCAATAAACCGAAGGATTGCGAAAAAGGGTGGAGAGAGAAAAAAGTATCACGGAGAGCACAAGCTTTTTAATTATGCTAAGTTTATTGAAACACAAAGCTTTGCGGGCTTAGATTGTGTAAACACAACTCAAATCTTAGTGAACTCAGCGAAAAAACTTTGCGTTCTCTGCGTTAAAAAATAATTATGGAATGTAAAATTTTTAATGTTTCTCCACAATATTTTAGTGTTGATCCAATAAACCTGAAACCTGAAACCTGAAACCTGAAACCTGAAACAAATTTTAAAAAATAAGACATATTGACATTCTTTATAAAAGGGTATGACCTTTGTGGGAAATAAAAATATAATACCAAAAATTAAGTAAAACTTAGACACATAAAATATGAACTACGGTAAAGAATTTAAAAAATTTGCTACAAAGCACCAGGGAGTAAACGCAATGTACTACGATAAAATCGTAGCGGCAATGAACCCAACAAACATGACTCCATACATTATCGAAGAGCGCCAGTTGAACGTTTCTCAATTAGACGTGTTTTCAAGATTAATGATGGACAGAATTATCTTTTTAGGAACTGGTATCGACGATCAAATCGCAAATATCGTTCAGGCACAATTATTATTCTTAGAAAGTGCCGATGCTTCAAAAGATATTCAAATTTATCTAAATTCTCCAGGAGGAAGCGTTTACGCAGGTTTAGGAATTTATGACACTATGCAATACATCAAACCAGATGTAGCGACAATTTGTACAGGTATGGCAGCCTCAATGGGAGCTGTATTATTATGTGCAGGAGCAGCAGGAAAACGTTCGGCTTTACCACATTCAAGAGTAATGATTCACCAGCCATCTGGAGGAGCACAAGGTGTTGCAACAGATATGGAAATCAACTTACGCGAAATGTTGAAACTAAAAGATGAATTATATCATATTATCTCTCAACATTCAGGACAAACTTTTGATAAAGTGCACAAAGACAGTGAGCGCGATTATTGGATGAAAGCTGACGAAGCAAAAGAATACGGAATGATTGATGAAGTTTTAAGAAGAAGCTAAAAATTAGTTTATTATGTTTCAAGTTTCAGGTTTCAAGTTAACAATAGCAACTTGAAACCTGAAATTTGAAACCTTTTTAAAACTTGAAACAAAAATATAAGTTAATAAGTTACTAAGTTTTAAAGGTTTTATTGAAAACTCTCAGAAACTTAGTAACTTTGCAGCTTAGTAATAAAAAAAGAATGGCTAAAGTAGTATTAGAATGTTCGTTTTGTGGAAGAAAAAAGCCAGAAACCAATTTATTGATTGCAGGTATTAATGCACACATTTGTGATAAGTGTATTGAACAGGCACACGGAATTGTAATAGAAGAATTAAAATCAAGCGGAAGTGCGAAACTTGTTGGTGACTTAATTTTAAAGAAACCAAAAGAGATCAGAGCTTTCTTAGATCAATATGTTATTGGACAGGATCAGACTAAAAAAGTAATGTCAGTTGCTGTTTACAATCACTACAAACGTTTAATGCAACAGCAATTAGACGACGAAGTAGAGATTGAAAAAAGTAACATCATTATGGTTGGTCAAACCGGAACAGGAAAAACATTGGTAGCAAAAACTATCGCAAAAATGTTAGACGTTCCTTTGGCAATCGTAGATGCGACAGTACTTACAGAAGCAGGTTATGTGGGTGAAGATGTTGAAAGTATTTTGACACGTTTACTTCAAGCTGCTGATTATGATGTAACCAAAGCAGAAAGAGGAATCGTATTTATTGATGAAATTGATAAAATCGCCCGTAAAAGCGATAATCCATCTATAACACGTGACGTTTCTGGAGAAGGAGTTCAACAGGCATTATTGAAATTATTAGAAGGAACAGTTGTAAACGTGCCACCAAAAGGAGGACGTAAACACCCGGACCAGAAATTTGTTGAGGTAAATACCCAAAACATCCTGTTTATTGCAGGTGGAGCTTTTGATGGAGTAGAACGAATTATTTCAAAACGTTTAAACCGTCAGGCAGTTGGATATTCTACTTCTAAAAATGTAGACAATATCGACAAAGACAATTTGTTACAATATATTATTCCAAAAGACATTAAAGATTTTGGTTTGATTCCGGAGATTATTGGTCGTTTACCAGTTTTAACACACATGGATCCTCTTGACAGAGAAACTTTGCGCGCGATCTTAACACAGCCAAAAAATGCATTAATCAAACAATATCAAAAATTGTTTATGATGGACGAAGTAGAATTCAGTATTTCTGATGAAGCCTTAGATTTTATTGTTGATAAAGCTTTAGAATACAAATTAGGTGCTCGTGGATTGCGTTCGTTATGCGAGGCAATTCTAACAGATGCTATGTACGAATTACCAAGTTCAGACGATAAAATTTTGACAATTGATAAAGATTACGCAGAACATACTTTAAGTAAAAATTTATTGAAGAGAATGGAAATTGCTTCGTAAATTCTAAATACAGCTTTTTCAAGTTTTAAACTTTGACAAAGATTAATATCAAACCTGTTCATTTATTTGAGCAGGTTTTTTTTTGAAAATTATAAAAACAAACATGAATTTCACTAATTGTCACTAATTCGTTTGTGAAATTAATTTCACAAAGTTAATTAACGATTGAAATTTGTGCAAATTCGTGAAATTCGTGTTTAAAATTTTCTGCTTCTGAAAAAATTACTGAACCCTAAACTTCTCTCGATATTCAATTGGTTTCATGCCCACCATTTTAAAAAACACTTTTCTAAAAGCTTTTGGATCATTATAACCTGTTTTTTCGATAATCTCAGAAATTGAAAGCTGCGTTTGTTCTAAATATTTCTTAGAACTTTCTACGCGTATATTTTGCAAATATTCAATTGGCGGAATTCCGGTTACTTGTTTAAATCGGCGTGTCATGTTTCTGGCACTTGTTGGAATGTCTTTTGTAATCTCTTCCAACTTTTCAATAGAATGATATTGGCTTTCTATTTTTTGCTGCAGCATGGCAACTAAAGAATCGTTGTGTAAATGATTGGGTCTGAAGGTACTAAAATAACTTTGTTTGTAACGGTTTAAATCAATAGAGAAAATCTTGGCGATTTGAACAGCAATTTCGTTTCCGCAATATTTCTGAACCAAAAGAATCAATAGATGGAAAGATGAAGTCGAACCTCCGCTTGTGTATAAACTTCCATCGGCCGTTAAAGTTTCTTCAGATTTTAATTTAACCAACGGAAAAGCTTTCGTAAAAGCACTGCAGGCGTCGACATGTGTTGTTGCCAGTTTTTCGTTAAGTAAACCCGAAGCCGCAAACAAAAAAGCACCCGTACAAAAACTGGCTAATTCGGCTCCGGCCTGATGCTGTTTTTGCAGCCACGGAATAAAATTTTTATTTTTTGCGATCATCTCACTCATATCATCCGTGGTAAAAGCCGGAATTAAAATGAGATCTAAAAGTTTATCAGAATCTTCGATTGAATTTACTTCATAACCAAATAAAATTTTTTCTTTGATTTGTTCCGCCGATTGAAAAACCATAATTTCAAAAGGCTTTTCCGGACCATTACTTAATTTATTAGCAGTTTCAAAAACTTCTAAAATAGCTGCTATACTTAATAATTTATAGTAGTGAGGTACAATTAAAGCTGTTTTCTTAGTCATGGTATTTCATTTATGGTTATTACAAAAATAGAAAAATTGTCTTAAATGCCCCTAAAGATGACTTTTTTTGTAATGCAAGCCTTGTTATTTAACTTTAAATTTGTTTTGATAATTTGTAATTTTATATATCATGGCAACAAAAATTTTCATAAATCTTCCGGTAAAAGATTTAAATCGATCCATTTCATTTTTTACTGAGTTGGGTTTTTCGTTCAATCCACAATTTACAAATAACAAAGGAACTTGTTTAATTATTGGCGAAAATATAAATGCAATGCTTTTAGTTGAAGAGTTTTATGCAACATTTACCAACAAAGAAATTTGCAATGCAGAGACAACAAGCGAAGTTCTTATTGCTGTATCTTTTGAAACTCGCGAAAAAGTAGATGAAATAATGGAAAAAGCTATTCGATCAGGAGGAACAGAATATGTGGAAACGAAGGATTATGGGTGGATGTACCAACGTACTTTTCTGGATATAGACGGGCATCATTGGGAGATTTTCTATATGGATGAAAGTAAAATACCAAGCGAAGTATAAATTAAAGCCAGTAATATGATACAAGTTCAAAATAAAATAAATGCCTCAATAGAAAAAGTTTGGGATCTGTGGACATTGCCAGAACATATTATGAATTGGAATAATGCTTCTACAGACTGGCATACACCCTATGTAGAAAATGATTTGAAAGCAGGAGGAAAATTCAAATTTACAATGGCTCTTAAAGATGGAAGCGATGGGTTTGATTTTGAAGGCGTTTATACAAATGTCGAAAAGTTTTCAGTAATAGAGTATAAACTTTTTGATAACAGAACGGCAAATGTTCGTTTTGAAAATGGTAACGATCATGTAAAGCTCACCGAAACATTTGAGCCCACAACAAAAGATTCGGCAGATATGGAAGAACAATTTTGTACTGCAATTATTCAAAATTTTAAAAAGTACGTTGAAGATTTTAAAGAGTAAGTCAATTTATAATTATTAAATAAAAAATAATGATAACAGTAAAAAGTACAATAAATGCATCAATAGACAAGGTTTGGAAATTCTGGACATTACCTGAACACATTACAAAATGGAGTTTCGCCTCACCGGATTGGCATACACCTTATGCGGAAAACGATTTGAGAGAAGGCGGAAAATTTAAATCGACGATGGCCGCAAAAGACGGCAGTATGAGTTTTGATTTTGAAGGCGAATATACATTGGTAGAAAAAAATAAAACCATTGAATATGTAATGGCTGATGGGAGAAAGGTTGAGATTAGTTTTGCAGCAACTTCAAATGGAGTAGAAGTAACGGAAAGTTTTGATCCTGAGACACAAAACCCCGAAGAAATGCAACGCGGCGGCTGGCAGGCAATTTTAGATAATTTTAAAAGTTACGCAGAAGTTGCCACAAAGTCGCAAAGTCACTAAGAAAACGAATAAAAAAACTTTGTGTCTTAGTGCCTTCGTGGCAAAAAAACGTTTAAACACAAAAACAGAAAAGATGACGAAACAAATTTGGCTGAATTTGCCGGTAAAAGAGGTGGCAAAATCGAAAGCTTTTTTCTCAAAAATAGGTTTCTCTTTTAATGAAAAACACGATACGCCAAGCTCAACCTGTATGATTGTTGGCGAAGGAAAATTTGCAGTAATGCTTTTTGAAGAATCTTTGTTTGCCAGTTTTTCTCAAAATAAGCTGACAGATACAAAATCAAGTTCGGAAATATTGATTTCGATTGATGCAGAAAGTAAGGAAGAAGTGGATCAATTCACAGAAAAAGTAAAAGAAGCCGGCGGAAACGTTTTTAGCAAGCCTGCAGAAAGCCAAGGCTGGATGTATGGCAGCGCTTTCGCAGATTTAGATGGTCATCGCTGGAATATCTTATATATGGATTTTAGTAAAATGCCTAAATAAATTAGATATGGAAACATTAGAATTTAAAATCAGAATTAAAGCTCCGGTAGAAACCGTTTGGGCTGTTTTATGGAATGAAGAAACCTATAAAAAATGGACAGGAGCTTTTTGCGAAGGCTCGTATGCAGTAAGTGATTGGAACGAAGGTGATAAAATTCATTTTATGTCTCCAAACGGAGAAGGAATGAATAGTATTATCGAAAAGAAAATTCCAAATGAATATATGGCTTTCAAACATATAGGAGAAATAAAAGACTTTAAAGAACTGCCTATTGATGAAGAGACGAAAAAATGGACCGGCGCAATGGAAACGTATCGTTTAACGCAAGATGACGAGTTTACAGATTTGGTAGCTCAGGTTGACGTAGTAGAGAAATATATCGATTATTTTAAAGAAGCGTTTCCGAAAGGATTACAAACAGTAAAAGAACTTTCTGAAAAATAGAGATAAGAAAATAGAAGATTATAATAACAAACAAAAAACAAAAATATCATGGCAACATCAGTAAACCCTTATTTAATATTTAATGGAAATTGTGAAGAAGCATTTCTATTTTACAAATCAGTTTTTGGAGGTGAATTTCCGTATATCGGAAAATTTAAAGATATGCCGGCTGCCGAAGACGGAGGCTGTGCAGAATTTTCAGAAAAAGATGCTAACAGAATAATGCACGTGTCTTTGCCAATTGGAAACACCATTTTAATGGGAAGCGACAGTAACGAACAATCGGGAGATGTAACATTTGGCGGAAACTTTTCAGTTTCAATCAATGTAGAAAGCAAAGAAGAAGCAGACAGAATATTCAACGGACTTTCAGCAGGAGGAAATGCTTTTATGCCTATGGATAATACTTTCTGGGGCGCTTATTTCGGAATGTTCACAGATAAATTCGGCGTAGGCTGGATGGTAAATTTCGATGTAAACGAACCAAATAAATAATTAGTTTATCCGCCACGAGTTCACAAATTTTTATTCAAATAAAACTCTAAAAATGATTCCTGAATTCGTGGCGGAAAAAACATTACAATTAACTTTTGTTAAATGTTAAATTACTTAAAACTTACATGTTGATTTGTGTTTTTTCTCTACAAAAAAACAAAGAATATACTTTTTTATCATAAATAGATTGCCGATTTTTGTCGCTTCGAAAATCAATAAGCATAAAATGGCAACAGAAGACAAAGAAATTATTTTACTTAAAGTTTCAGGGCATGACAAACCGGGTGTAACAGCCGGATTAACTTCGGTATTAGCTGCTTACGATGCTATTATCCTTGATATAGGCCAGGCGGATATTCACGATACATTGTCTTTAGGGATTTTGTTCGAAATAGAAGCAGGCTCAAGTTCTGGTCCAGTGCTTAAGGATTTGCTTTTTAAAGCTTACGAATTAGAAGTTAAAGTAAAATTCATTCCTATTTCTATAGATGATTACGAAACCTGGGTTAAATCTCAATCCAGACAACGCTATATTATAAATGTTTTGGGCGAAAAACTAACTGCTGCACAGCTTGCTGCGGTAACCAAAATATTATCAGATCAAAATTTAAATATTGATTCCATTATAAGATTGACCGGAAGAACTTCTGTTGTCGAAAAAGAAGAATATCCGCGTTCCTGCATACAATTATCTGTAACCGGCGAAATAGTAAATAAGATTGAAATGACTGCCAATTTTATGGCAATTTCAAGAACTTTAAATGTCGATATTTCTTTTCAGGAAGACAATATTTACAGAAGAAACCGCCGTTTGGTTTGTTTCGATATGGATTCGACTTTAATTCAGGCCGAAGTTATAGACGAATTAGCAGAACTTAACGGAGTAGGTGCACAAGTAAAAGCAATCACAGAATCTGCCATGAACGGAGAAATCGATTTTAACGAAAGCTTCAAACAGCGAATGGCTTTGTTAGAAGGTTTAAGTGAAGAAGTTTTACAAAAAGTAGCCGAAAATCTACCTATAACAAAAGGAGCGCATCGTTTAATGAAAGCCTTAAAATATTACGGTTACAAAACCGCAATTTTATCCGGAGGATTCACTTATTTTGGCGAATATCTGCAAAAAGAATTAGGTATCGATTACGTTCACGCCAACCAGTTAGAAATAAAAGACGGAAAATTAACTGGTAAATATATAGGCGATATTGTAGATGGTTTAAAGAAAGCCGAATATCTTACAGCTATTGCTGCTAAAGAAGGAATTCACATCAACCAAACAATTGCAGTAGGTGACGGGGCTAACGATTTACCAATGATCAATTTAGCTGGCCTGGGAATAGCTTTTCACGCCAAACCAAAAGTAAAAGAAAGTGCTTCAAATTCAATTTCAAGTTTAGGTCTTGACGGTGTTTTATACCTTTTAGGATATCACGACCGTTATATTGATATGATGTAGTTTTTTTGTTATTTCGAAGGAGAAAATACAAATAGTACTTAAAATATAAAACCTTAGTTCAAATCAGAATTAAGGTTTTTTTATGGGCATGTCCCTCCGGGTCGGGCTATCCGTTTCAATCTTTTTGTCCGCCGCGGCGGACAAAAAGGATTTCCACTTCTATCCCTCATGCAATTTAGTGGAATTAGCGTTTTTTAATTGCATTTTAGCAACAAATCAATTCGTGAAAATTCGTGAAATTAGTGTTTAAGCACACACATCTCCTTCAATTGCTCCAAATAATCTCTCTCATTCGAAAGTCTCGGGATTTTATGTTGTCCGCCAAGTTTATCTCTTTCTTTCAGCCAATCGTAGAATAAGTTTTCACGGGCTACATTAATCACCAAAGGATTCAGCGTCATATTATTGTAGCGTTTAGCTTCGTAATCAGAGTTTAAAGTCTGTAAAGTTTCATCAAGAACTTTCTGGAAAAGCCCAACATCAGCCGGTTTTTTCTTGAATTCGATCATCCATTCGTGTGCGCCTTTTTCTTTGTCCTGCATAAAAATAGGAGCAACCGTATAATCTATAACTTCAGTTTGGGTAATCTGACAAGCTTTGGCAATGGCCTGATCTGTATTTTCGACCATTAATTCTTCGCCAAAAACATTAATATGATGTTTTGTTCTTCCTGTAACTCTAATTCTGTACGGATTTAATGAAGTAAAACGAACTGTATCGCCAATTAAATAACGCCATAAACCTGAATTGGTCGTAATAACGAGCGCGTAATTTTTATTCAGTTCTACATCGGCCAAACAAATAACTTTTTGGTTTGAAGTCCCAAAAGTATCCATCGGAATAAATTCGTAGAAAATGCCGTAATCCAGCATTAGCAATAAATCACTGGAATTATTTAGATCCTGAATCGCAAAAAAGCCTTCAGAAGCATTGTATATTTCGTAATATTTAAAATCTTTGCTAGGCAAGATTTTTTTGTATTGTTCTTTGTATGGAGAAAAACTCACGCCACCATGAAAATAAACCTCAAGATTTGGCCAGATTTCCAATAAACTTTCCTTACCGGTATTCTCTAAAACTTTATTCATTAAAACCAGCATCCAGGACGGAACTCCGGCAAAACTGGTTACATTTTCGACTTTAGTTTCATTTATAATAGCAGTGATTTTAGATTCCCATTCGCTCATCAACGAAGTTTTATTACTTGGCGTACTGCTAAATTCAGCCCAAATTGGCATGTTTTCAATCAATATAGCCGATAAATCTCCAAAATAAGTATTGTTGTTTTCGTAAATCTGAGAACTTCCGCCTAAGCGAAGACTTTTTCCCAAAAACAATTCAGAATCTTCATTATTATTCAAATAAAGACAAAGCAAATCTTTACTTCCTTTATAATGACAATCTTCGAGAGCTTCGTTACTAACAGGAATAAATTTGCTTTTAGCATTGGTTGTTCCGCTCGATTTTGCAAACCATTTGATAGGAGTTTCCCAAAAAACGCCTTGTTCGCCCTGACGTGTGCGTTCAATCAAAGGTTGTAATTCTTCATAGCTCGCAATCGGAACTCTTTCCGCAAAAGTCTGATAAGAGTTGATTGAAGCAAAATCATACTGTTTTCCTACAACAGTATTTTCAGATGCCATTAATAAATTGTGCAACAGTTCTTCCTGAACTTCATTAGGGTATTTCAGAAAGAGTTCTATTTGGTGAATTCTTTGTTTCAGAACCCAGGAGGCGAACGAGTTGATAATTGATAAGGGCATGAGAAATTTTAGATTTTAGATTTTAGATTTTATACTTTTTGCAAAAAGTCAAAATATAAGATTTGAAATATCACCGGACAAACATTAACTTTGTCGTTGTATCAAAAATACTGTTTTTTTTGTAATAAAAACATTCTATTTTTTACTAAAAATGAATTTTAAAAATTAAAATTCTGCGCTAGAGAAGCAATCTAAAATCTAAAATCAACAATCTAAAATATAATGACATATCAAGGCGTACTTACAAAAATGCAAACAGAAATCGGAAATCCAATTCAGTATTATTTGGTTTTTGAAGATAGCTTTCTCAGTATGAATCAATTATTAGATAAAGAAATTGAAATTAATTTTGCAGGTTTTCAATGTTTGAATTGCTGTAAAAAGAAAAAGATATTCAGACAAGGTTTTTGTTATGATTGTTTTTACTCAAGTCCTGCTGTAGGAGATTGGATTATGAGGCCGGAATTGAGTACGGCGCATTTAGGAATCGCAGATCGTGATTTAGAATACGAACAAAAAGTACAATTGCAGCCTCATGTTGTGTATTTGGCTGTGGCAAGCGAAATAAAAGTGGGCGTAACCCGCAAAACACAAGTACCAACCAGATGGATTGATCAGGGAGCCAGCCAGGCAATTGCCGTAGTTGAGGTTCCTAACAGATATTTGGCCGGAATTACCGAAGTCGCTTTAAAAAGTCATTATACAGATAAAACCAATTGGAGAAAAATGCTTCAAAATCCAACTGCGGTTTTTGATTTGATTGCCGAAAAAGTAAAAATTGAAGAATTGATTCCGGCTGAAGCACGAGAATATTTTTACGCTCAAAAGAATGATTTATTCGAATTAAACTATCCTGTTTTGAATTATCCTGCAAAAGTGGCAAGCTTAAATTTAGACAAAACACCTTCATTTCAAGGAAAACTTATTGGTATAAAAGGGCAATATTTAATTTTTGAAGACGGTACTGTTTTTAACGTCCGTGGTTCCGAAGGATATGTCGTGACAATCGACTTGTAGGTCGATACTTTTTAGCTATTCGTCTGATTCATTTGTCGTTACATAAAAAGTTTTGTAATTTTAAATTATATTTTAATAAGATACCATGTGTGAAAAATGATACATTTGGTTACAATTTTGTAATAATTGCTTATTGAAAGAAATTACTTTTAGAAAAAAAAAGAGACTAGATTTGAAGTAATTCAAGTTAACAGGTTCTTTTTAAAATTTAAGTAAGTTTTATAATTTTTAAATTATTTAATAAATGGGTGTTTTAAACAAAATTAATGTTTTCAGAAGAGGCTTAATGCGTAATCTGACAAAGAACATTGGAAAACCAAAAAGCGAATCAGGAATAATTTTAGTGGATAAAACTGAAATTAAAAGAGTCTTAATTTGTAGACCAAATGCAAGATTAGGAAATCTTTTATTGATCTCACCACTCGTAAAAGAAGTTGCTGAAACATTTCCAAATTGTAAAATTGATTTATTTGTTAAAGGACCACTTGCGCCTATTATTTTTGAAAATTATGATGTTGTTTACAAAACAATTCATTTACCCAAAAAACCTTTTAAAAACTTATTAGAATATATAAAAGTTTGGATTTCGATAACAAAACAGCCTTACGATATGGCAATAAATGTCGATCAAAATTCTTCATCAGGCCGTTTGGCTGTACGTTTTTCTAAAGCAAAATATAAATTCTACGGAGATTTAGAAAATGACCGTCAACAAACTAAATCTGATTATGAACATATTGCAAAATACCCTGTTTATAATTTCAGACACTATTTAACAAAATTAGGATTAAAGGAAAGCAATAAAATAGTGGAGCCTATAGATCTTAAATTAACTCCTTTTGAGTTGTCAGAAGGTAAAAAGATATTAAGCACATTAAATAGCAATAATTCTAAAAAAACGATTTGCATATTTACATTTGCGACAGGAACAAAATGTTTGTCTGAAGATTGGTGGGAGAATTTTTATGCTTCACTAAAAAATCAATATACAGATTACAATATTATTGAAATATTACCTATAGAAAATGTATCTCAAATAGCTTTTAAAGCACCAACTTTTTATAGTAATGATATTAGAGAAATTGGTTCGCTAATAGCCAATACTGAAATATTTATAGGAGCTGATAGCGGAATGATGCATTTGGCAAGTTCAGTTCAAACACCAACTGTGGGGTTATTTTCAGTTTCAAACCTTAAAAAATATGAGCCTTACGATAATTGCAGCATTGGGGTTGAAGTTGAAAATTGTTCGAAAAATGATTATTTTAAAATAATAAATGGCATCCTGAATAACGGAAGATTAAAAACATATTCAAGAGCTGTTTAAATTCTAAAATGTACAGCATAAAAAAAGGCCAATCATTACGATTGGCCTTTCTATTTTAAATCCTTTATTTTTTCTTTTTAAATAAACCATTTAGTAAGTCACTGGCTTTTTTAGTAGCTTCCTGAGTATTTTTTTCTTTCTCGGTTGCTGCGGCTTGCGTAGTGTCTTTTGCTTTTGTGTTTTTATTAATCAAATCAGAAAGTGCTGATGCTCCTTTTTGAGTTAATTTCTCTTTTTGCTGATTAGCAACCTGAGAAGCTAAACTGCTAACAGCGCTTTTCATATCTGTTGATACTTTTGGGTTTGAGAAATTACCTGTAATCAATGCATTAATAGGAATGTTATCCAGTTTTGCAGCATCTGCAGGAGATAATTTAGCCAGGAATGCATTTGCTTCAGTTCCTAAATATTTAGCCGGAACATCTAATTTTAAGTTGTAACTCATCGTTTGGTCAAAACCGTGTGTTCCTCCAACTGTAACTTTAATATCCTGATATTTAATGTCAAATGGTTTTACGTTAACTTTTCCATCATCAAAAGTCAAAGCCATTTTTACATCATTTAGGTTTAATTTACTCATATCAAGAAACTTAATATTTGATGTCAATGAGTTTAAAACTGTTGAATTTTTTGCATTTACCGTGGTTGAAAGCAATTGACCTATTAAATCTCCCGAAAGCGATTTTAAATCAGGAGTTAACTCATTTGCATCAAGATTTCCGTTTAATTTGATAGTCGAATTCAATTTTCCATTGATAATTCCTGCCAAAGGAGCAATTTTTTTCATCATGTCTAATTGTGTAAAAGTCTGCGCAATATCAACCTGATTGAAACCTAAATTCATATCAAATGTTGGTACTTTTGCTTTTGTCGAAACAGCTCCGGTTAAACCAATTGTTCCGCCAAAAATTGAGGTTTTAAAGTTCTCTAAAAGTGCTTTTTCGTCTTTAATAATCAACTTTCCTGAAACATCTTTTAATTTTAAATTGTCATACAAAACAGTATTTGCTTTTGCATTCAAAGTACAGTTTAAAAACGCAGGAATCTTCATTGCTTCAGCAGGTTTTGCCGATGTAGCTTTTGTTTCAGTTTCTGCTCCAGCTTTAGTTGCAGGTTTAGCAGGTTCTCCGGAAGTCATAAAATCATCAACAGCTAATTGATTTGAGCTCATGTTGAAATTTCCTTTTAGTTCTTGTTTTTTAAACATAAAACCATAGAAATTTTCTAAAACTCCATTAATGCTAATATCACTTTTTCCTGTAGTAGCATCAAATTTTTTCAGATTGATTGTACTCGTATTAAATTCAACCAAAGCCGTACTGATATTCATCGATTTATTGTTTTCATCAGTATATTTAAATCCTGATAAACTCATAGTTCCGGCATTTTTGATGTTTTGATATTGACTTTTTTCTACAGAAGCCATATCAAATTCTGTTGTAACATCAGCTTTTAAAATACCCGCCAAAGGTTTATCCAATTTTACAGGATATGCTTTTGAAAGGTTTGCCAAATTAATTGTTCCTTTTAATGCCGCTTTTACCAACGGATTAACAGTTATGTTTCTCACATTTGCTTTAGCGCTAAAAACATCCTGATCAATTTTAAACGAAAGTTTATCCAGATTAACGTAAGTATCATTTAAAATACCCGTTTCGTTGATGATTTTAGTATCAATTACAATATTCTGAACTGATTTTGGCAGATTCGGATATTGAAAAGAAGAATTGTTAGAAGCAATGGCAATATTGAATTTTGGTACAGTTGTATCTGTTAATTCTCCTTTTGCAAAACCAACAACAGTAAAATCTCCGGTAGTTTTAACACCTTCTAAGCTTGAAGAATAAGCCGAAGGAATTAAGCCCAGGAAGTTAGTAAATGACGAAGTTGGCGTTTTAAATTTCAAGTCATAAATCTGACCTTTTTCTACCATTTGGATAAATCCGTCAAATTCTAAAGGCAATTGATTGATTAAAGCTTTGTTTTCTTTAAATGTATATTTGCTTTTTTCCAGATCGATCCCTAAAACAGCATCTAAAGTCAGTTTTACATTTTTCATGTAATTCATCTTATCCATATCCAAAGAAACATTGGCTGTAGATTTTGTTGTTAAATCAAGCTTAGAATTGGTAAAATCTCCCGTTCCTTCGTGATTTAAACTGTCAATTACCATTTTTATTTTAGAACCCTGATCAATATATCTAAAAGTAAAATTCTCGATTTTGTAGTTCTGGATCTTTAAAGAAAGCGGTTTGCTTGCTTCGTCTGTTTTTGTTTCGTCTTTTTTATCTTTTAAAGCGATATCGAAGTTTCCAACACCATCTTTATTAAAAATGATATTGATTAAACCATTTGTAGAACTGATTCCCTCAATGCTCATAGGTTCATCTTTTCCTTTAAAAAGTTCTTTAATACTCATCTTTAAGTTCAATTCTCCTAACGAAACTAAAGTATCGCCTTCAAAAGGAGCTTTGTTGATGATAACCAATTTCTCGATTCCAACAGTAGCATTTGGGAAGTTTTTAAACAAACTTAAATCAGCGTCAGCAAAACTCACTTTTGCATCTACACTTTCATTAATGGCTTCTGTAATTTTTGCTTTGATCTGATCCTTAAAAAGATAAGGAATGGCAAATAGTGCGGCAATGATGACCACAAAAACAATCGCGGTGATTTTTAAAATTTTCTTTAACATAATTAATTATAGATTTGAGGTTTTAGGGTTCTTAATTTATACATATTATTCTTGCAAAAATAAACTTTTAATGTAAAATATATTTCAAATTTATCATAAAAAACAATAGCCTGCCGTAATCGAATTTCGATTATGGGCAAGCTATCAAAAAAAAATAAATTATTCTTAAATATTTTTAAAACTTTATGATATGTATTCTGATTTATCTGATCCTGTAATTTTTTG
The DNA here is from genome assembly GCF_000834715.1 of Flavobacterium sp. MEB061. Taxonomy (NCBI): domain Bacteria; kingdom Pseudomonadati; phylum Bacteroidota; class Flavobacteriia; order Flavobacteriales; family Flavobacteriaceae; genus Flavobacterium; species Flavobacterium sp. MEB061. Next base: position 82,917 of record NZ_JXQR01000036.1, read on the forward strand.
CTAAAATAATCGGTACAGCCCGCAAAAGCTGTTAAGTAGAAATTAACTTTGAGTTAATTAAAACAGAATTTAGTGTTATGTATGCTAAGAAATTGTTTTGATAAAAAGAAAAAATCCGTTTGAAGTTATTCAAACGGATTTTTGTATCCAGATCGTTGATTTATTTTTGAATAAAAGAAACAATTTTATTCACCATTTCTTCTGAAATTGGCAAGGTTTCGTTGCTGTAGCTTGAAAAATTTTCCTGTTGGTCACCTTCGATAATTTTCATGATATGATTCATTTTTTCAATTATCAAAAGTTCTGAATTTTTGCTGGCCTGCGATAAATTTTCGGCATCTTTTACTGTTACTTGTAAATCCTTATTTCCCTGCAGAATTAAAATAGGAACATTTAATTTTTTAATTTCTACCGAAGGATCGTATTTAAACCACGAAATTATATAAGGCTGAATGCTTGGTCTGAAAAGTGAATTTAGCATTGGATCAACCTTTTTTACTTTATTTCCGTTTTTCAGACTATCAATAATTGGAAAGGTCATTTCTTCAATTTGCTTATTTGATTTAGATGCAATTTGCGTTTTGATAAGTTTGTCTGCAGATTCTCCAGAGCCTGCAATAGAAATGAATTTATCAGCTTTTGTGCCCGCAATCATTCCAATTAACGAGCCTTCACTATGCCCAATGACAGTTAATTTTGAGAAACGTTTGTCTTGTTTTAATAAATTAATCCAGCTTTTTGCATCTTCGGTATAATGTTCAAATACCAAACTTGATTCAGGACCGGCAGCTGCTTTGCTTTCGCCAATTCCGCGTTTATCAAATCGTAATGATGCAATTCCGTTTTTTGCCAACGCTTCTGCCAGCATTTTTAAGGAATTGTTTTTCATCATCGGATTATTTCCGTTTCTGTCCGTTGGTCCCGAACCTGAAATAATTAAGGCAACAGGATATTTTTTAGTTAAATCCGGCGTGGTTAAAGTTCCGTAAATCTCATCTTTATTGATTTTTAAAACAAGATTGCTTTCCGTAAATTTTGTTTCACTTTTGCTTTGGGCATTTATGAAATTTACAAAAACAACAAATAAAACGGCGACTATTTTTTTCATTGTTGAATTATTTAATATTTAATCCAAAAGGCATCATTGCCTGAACCCCTTTTTGTTTTTGAAGTCTTTTTACCTGTTCGATCAGCATATAGTTTTCGGCACCAATTTCTTCTTTTATAAAAGCTTCTTTAGATTTTGCAAAAGGCAAACCAGATAATACATCGTTGAATGTTTTTTCGTATTCAGGATAGTTTTGTGTACTGTATGATTTTGTTTTGGAAATTCTTGCAGCTTCGGCGATAGCGTCATCCAAACCACCGATTTTATCTACTAAACCAATTTTTATTGCCTGAGATCCAGACCATACTCTTCCTTGTGCAATAGAATCTACCTGTGCAAAAGTCATTTTTCGGCCTTGCGCCACATGAGTTACAAAAGTGTTGTAAATTTTTTCTACTCCTTCTAATGTAAAAGCTTTAAACTTTTCATCCACAGGAACAAACGGGCTGTAATTTGCTGAGTTTTCGTGTGTTTTTACTTGCTCAGTATTAATTCCGAGTTTATTGGCTAGCGGACTAAAGTTTGGCAGAATTCCGAAAACTCCAATAGAACCGGTAATAGTATTTTTTTCTGCAAAAATTTTATTGGCATTACAAGCAATGTAATAACCACCGGAAGCCGCATAATTACCCATAGAAACAACAACGGGTTTTACTTTTTTGGTAATTTCAATTTCTCTCCAAATCAAATCAGAAGTCAAAGCGCTTCCGCCCGGACTGTCAATTCGAAGTACGATTGCTTTTACATCTTCATCTTTGCGCGCTTCCTGCAAAGAACGACGCATTGCGCCTTCGCCAATTACGGTTACATCGCCTTCACCACTTTCGATTTCTCCCTGAGCATAAATAATGGCAATTTGATCACTTGATGTATTGGTTAAAGCAGTTGTGATATTATTTTGTGTATAATCTAAAATCGAAATTTTATTATAATCGTCGTCTCCCGTTACTTTCAATTGTTTTTTAATGGCATTATGATAAACATCTTCATAAGCTACAATATCTACTAGATTTTCTCTTTTTGCCATTTCAGGTGTTCTGGCCAATAAACCGTTTGCAATTTCATTTAATTTGGCAACGGGAATATTTCTACTTTTCGAAATATCTTCAGATACATTTGTCCAGATAGAATTTAAAAGCGCAGTTATTTGTTCTCTGTTGGCGTCACTCATTTTGTTTTCTAAAAACGGTTCAACAGCACTTTTGTATTTCCCGTGACGAATTACTTCCATATGAATGCCCGATTTGTCCTGAAAATCCTTAAAAAACATCACTTCAGATGAAAGACCTTTAAAATCAAGATCGCCTGCAGGATTTAGATAAATAGTATTGGCAACAGAATTTAAATAATACTCTTTTTGAGAAAATGAATTGGCATAAGCCCAAACAAATTTTCCTGATTTTTTAAAGCTTTCCAATGCATTTCGTAAATCTTTATATTGAGCCAATCCTAACGAAGATTCATCATTTAAAATAGAAATTCCTTTAATGTTGTCGTCTGTTTTTGCAGCCTCAATAGCATTGATTACATCGCTTAAACCAACTTCCTTTTTATCAGAGAAAACCGTTACCCAGGGATCTTTATATTTTCCGGCGTAGTCATTATTAATTTTTTTCAAATCTAATTCTATCACAGAATCAGCTTTGACTGAAACGCTGTCTTCTCCTCCAAAAATAGCACCAATAAGAATTACCCCAAAAAAGAATAACATGATAAAAACAAAAATACCAATAACATTGGCAATTACATTTCCTAGAAATTTCATAAAATATATTTTTTAATATGTAGCAAAAAAGAGTAAGAAGTTACAAATTTTAATGCACAAATTCACAATTAAATTCAGAACTCGTTTCACAAATATATTGTTAATTCTAAAATAGATTTAGTTAATTTGCATTAATTATGAAATCACAGCATCAGGTCGTTTTATCTATAGGCAGTAATCAGGGAAACCGGTTGGCAAACATCGAAAGTTGTATTGCGTTAATACATCAGGAAGTGGGAACCGTAATCGAGGTTTCAAAACTATATGAAACACCCGCCTGGGGATTTGAAAGTGATGCTTTTTACAATTGTGCCTTGCTTTTACACAGTAACTTATCGGCACAAAAAATATTAAATCAGGTTTTAAAAGTCGAAAAACAATTAGGCAGAATTCGTTTAAATCAAGAAGGATATCAGTCAAGAATTATTGATATTGATTTGATTGTTTTTGATAATGAAATTATCGAATCTGAAAAACTTACCATTCCGCATCCATTAATGCAAAACCGAAATTTTGTATTACTGCCCATGCGCGATTTAAAATTAGATTGGAAACATCCTGTTTTTCATAAAAACATAAATGAATTAATTGCCAATACTCCGGATGACAGCTCTTGTACTGTGGTTCAGGATTTGAAAAGTCCTTTACGGGAAATACCTTTAGAGAATTATAATTATATTGCTTTTGAAGGAAATATCGGAGCGGGGAAAACAACTTTGGTACACAAAATTGCTGAAGATTTTAATGCTAAAACCGTTTTAGAGCGTTTTGCAGATAATCCGTTTTTGCCTAAATTTTATAAAGATCAAAACAGGTACGCTTTTCCGCTCGAAATGTCTTTTTTAGCCGACAGATATCAGCAATTATCAGACGATTTGGCTCAATTTGATTTATTCAAAGATTTTATCGTAGCCGATTATCATATTTTTAAATCATTGATTTTTGCTAAAATTACCTTGCAGGAAGATGAATATCGTTTGTACCGAAATTTATTCGATATTATCTATAAGGAAATGCCAAAACCTGATTTGTATATTTATTTGTACCAAAACACCGGGCGTTTATTGGAAAACATCAAAAAACGCGGACGTGCTTACGAACAAAATATAGAAGGAGATTATCTGGATAAAATCAATAACGGATATCTGGAATACATCAAATCTCAAACTGATTTAAATGTTTTAATTATCGATGTCTCTAATCGTGATTTTGTAAAAAACCACGAAGATTACCTTTTTATTTTAAACGAAATTCAGAAGAAATTGAATTAATATGGTAATGTGCCAATTTGGGAATTAGATAATTAGATAATGAAGGTCTTATGTATAAATTATCTAATTGACACATTTTCTCATTATCTAATTAAAAATTTAGTTTTTGAAACAAATCCCAAACAACAATTCCGGCACTTACAGAAATATTTAAGGAATGTTTGGTGCCTAATTGCGGAATTTCAATACAGCCATCACAAATAGCAACTGCTTCCTGAGAAACCCCATAAACTTCATTACCAAAAACTAGAGCATATTTTTGATTTTTTTCGACTTTAAAATCCTGAAGAAAAATAGCGCTTTCAACTTGTTCGATAGCAAGAGTCATAACGTTTTCTTTTTTTAGATTTTCAATTACTTCCAAAACATTTTCATGATGTTCCCAGGCAACGGTTTCGGTTGCGCCAAGAGCGGTTTTATGAATTTCTTTATTTGGAGGAGTTGCTGTAATACCGCACAAAATTATTTTTTCGATCAAAAAAGCATCGGCGGTTCTAAATACAGAACCAATATTGTGTAAGCTGCGAATATCATCCAAAACTAAAATTAAAGGGGTTTTGTCTGATTTTTTAAAATCTTCGATAGATTTACGGTCTAGCTCACTATTTTCAAGTTTTCTCATTGTGTTGAATTCTGGTCATAAAAAAAGCTTCCAAAGATAAGGAAGCTTTTTCGATTTATTTTATTTGTTTTTCAGATTAGCTTTTTACTGGATCTGGTAAAACAGTACCTTTAATAGTAAGCACTTTTGTTGGTTGTCCTTCTGCATTAGAAGTAACAGTTACAGTTTTTGTAAAAGCACCAACTCTGTCAGTAGCATATTTTACACCAATAATACCTTTAGCACCCGGAGCAATTGGCTCTTTTGGTGTAGTTGGTACAGTACAACCACAAGATCCTTGTGTATTTGTAATGATTAATGGTTTAGTTCCGTTGTTTACGAAAACAAACTCACGTTTTCCATCAGCATTGTGAGCGATAGTTCCGTAATCAATAGTTTCAGTTTCAAAAGCCATTCCGGCTCCTTCAATTTTAGCAACTTTAGCAGCTTTAGCTTTCTTAGTACTTTGAGCGTTAGAAGCAGTAATTCCAACTACAGCCAACATAGCGAATAAAATTATTTTTTTCATCTTTTAAGAGTCTTTTTAATTATGACAAATCTATATAAAATTCTTATATCTGAACTTAAAATATTCTTAAAATATTTTAATTTTTATAGCACTTCGATATTCCTTCAAAATATTATAAATTCGCTGTCTTAATTTTCATTTAAAAAAACAATAATTTGGCAACTAAAGAGAAAGTGGTGAAAGAAACACCTTTGATGAAACAGTACAACGAAATCAAGAGAAAATATCCTGATGCATGTCTGCTTTTCAGAGTAGGAGATTTTTATGAAACCTTTGGAGAAGACGCCATCAGAGCTTCTAAAATTCTTGGAATTACATTGACCAAAAGAGGGGCGGGATCTGAAACTGAAACAGCTTTGGCCGGTTTTCCGCATCATTCTATAAATACCTATTTGCCAAAATTGGTAAAAGCCGGGCTTCGTGTTGCAATCTGCGATCAGCTTGAAGATCCTAAAATGACTAAAACTATCGTTAAGCGTGGCGTTACAGAACTTGTAACTCCGGGAGTTTCCTTAAATGATGAAGTTTTACAATCTAAATCAAATAACTTTTTAGCGTCTGTTTATTTTGCTAATAAAAGTATCGGAATTTCTTTTCTGGATGTTTCGACCGGAGAGTTTTTAACTGCTCAGGGAAATGCCGAATATATAGATAAATTATTGCAGAATTTTAACCCAAGTGAGGTTTTGGTTCCAAAGAATAATAAAGGTAATTTTAAAGATGCTTTTGGAGAGGATTTCCATAGTTTTTATCTGGAAGACTGGATCTATAAAGAAGATTATGCTTTAGAAACCCTTACAAAACATTTTCAAACCGTTTCTTTAAAAGGTTTTGGAATTGAAGAATTAACAGAAGGAATTATTGCTTCAGGAGCAATTTTATATTATTTATCTGAAACACAGCATAATCGTGTGCAGCACATTACGGCAATCCAGCGTATTGCAGAAGATGCTTATGTCTGGATGGATCGTTTTACCATTAGAAATTTAGAATTATACCACAGTTACAATCCAAATGCAGTAACGCTTTTAGATGTAATTGACAGAACGCTTTCGCCAATGGGAGGGCGCTTGTTAAAACGTTGGCTGGCACTTCCATTAAAAGACAGTAATAAAATAAAAGGGCGTCATGATGTAGTTTCGTATTTGAAATCAAATTCAGAAGTTTTACATAATATTCAATACCAAATCAAGCAAATTTCAGATTTAGAACGTTTGATTTCTAAAATCGCTGCCGGAAAAGTTTCTCCGCGTGAAATTGTTTATTTAAAAGAATCTTTGGATGCTATTATTCCAATAAAAACCTTAGCGCTTCAAAGTCCGCAGGAAGCAGTGAAAGTTATTGGAGACAGTTTACATGCCTGTGATTTATTAAGAGAAAAAATAAAAACAACCTTAAATCAGGATGCGCCGGTTGCGATTGCAAAAGGAAATGCGATTGCAAAAGGAATTAGCGAAGAACTGGATGATTTACGTGCCATTTCAACTTCTGGAAAAGAATATCTGGAAGGTATTGAAAAAAGAGAATCAGAAAGAACCGGAATTTCATCTTTGAAAATATCATTCAATAATGTTTTTGGTTATTATATAGAAGTTCGGAATACACATAAAGATAAAGTTCCGGAAGAATGGATTCGTAAACAGACTTTGGTAAATGCAGAAAGATACATAACCGAAGAATTAAAAGAATACGAAACCAAGATTTTAGGTGCTGAAGAAAAAATCTATAAGATAGAATCTGATCTTTTCGAGCAATTAGTGGTCTGGATTGCGACGTATATCAAACCGGTTCAAATGAATGCCAATTTAGTAGCACAATTAGACTGTTTATGTTCGTTTACACAATTGGCTGTCGAAAACCAATATGTGTGTCCGGAAATTGATGAAACTTTCGAGCTTGAAATTAAAAACGGAAGACACCCTGTTATCGAAAAACAATTGCCTGTTGGAACTCCTTACATCGCTAATGATGTTTATTTAGACAGAGAAACACAGCAGATTATTATGATCACAGGTCCGAATATGTCTGGTAAATCGGCTATTTTGAGACAAACGGCACTAATTGTATTGCTGGCTCAAATGGGAAGTTTTGTTCCTGCGGATAGTGTAAGAATGGGAATTGTAGATAAAATATTTACCAGAGTAGGAGCGTCTGATAATATTTCGATGGGAGAATCTACTTTTATGGTCGAGATGAATGAAACAGCTTCAATTTTGAATAATATCTCAGATCGTAGTTTGGTTTTATTAGATGAAATTGGAAGAGGAACCAGTACCTATGACGGAATTTCGATTGCCTGGGCTATTGCCGAATTTCTGCACGAACATCCATCAAAAGCCAAAACTTTATTTGCAACGCATTATCATGAATTAAATGAAATGACAGAATCGTTGCCAAGAATCCAAAATTATAATGTTGCGGTAAAAGAATTAAAAGATACGGTGCTGTTTATTCGTAAACTCGTAAAAGGGGGAAGTGCGCATAGTTTTGGAATTCATGTTGCAAAGATGGCCGGAATGCCTCAACTTGTAATTTTGAAAGCTCAGAAACTATTAAAAAAGTTAGAAAAAAATCATTCCAGTGATGCCTTAAACGGAATCAAATCTGCGAATGATGAAATGCAAATGAGTTTCTTTAATTTGGATGATCCTTTGCTGGAAGAAATAAAACAAGAGATCATGAGTCTTGATATAAATGCGATCACACCTGTTGAAGCATTAATGAAGCTTAATGAAATTAAAAGAATGCTGGTTGGAAAATAATTCAGATTTAAAGTTTAGGTTATCAGAAAGTTATAAAATAAGTGTAATTTTTTTTCAAAAAACGCTTGTGTAATTGAATAAATGTCCTAAATTTGCACTCGCAATACGAAACAAGTTGAGTATTGTAGTTCTTATAAAAATTTGAAACGCGAAAATAGCTCAGTTGGTAGAGCGCGACCTTGCCAAGGTCGAGGTCGCGGGTTCGAGCCCCGTTTTTCGCTCAAAACCATATAATGCTCGGATGGTGAAATTGGTAGACACGCTGGACTTAAAATCCAGTGAACAGCAATGTTCGTGCGGGTTCAAGTCCCGCTCTGAGTACTAAAGCCTCTTCTTTTTGAAGAGGCTTTTTTTATTGTGTAAAGTCAAAGTTTAAAATGATAAATTTACGCAGTAAGCTTATCAGGATTCTGGAGTTATTAGTCTAAGATCTAAATCATCAATCTAAATCATCAATCTAAATCAGTAAAATCTAAAATTTCTAAATGGGTGCATTCGTAATTAGTAGAAGATTTAACGATGAATATAAATTTGTATTTACTTCCCGAAAAGGGAAAGTAATATTTACAAGTTTAAGTTATGAGTTGAAATTTGAATGTGAGGAAGATATTGAAAAATTTAAACTAAATGTAGATCAGGCTAAATTTTTAAAATTTAAAGGTTCTGGAGGAAAATATTTTTTTAAATTAATGTTGGGTGAGGTTCATTTTGCGACAAGCCGAAAATACACTACAGAATTGCTTTTACAGAAAGGAATAAAAGAAATCGTTACTTATTCTTCAAAATCGGAAATTTTAGATTTCTCGTCGAATGAGTCGATTTTTGAAGATGAGGAAGTTGTTGAGGAAGAAGAAGTAGAATAATGAATAAAGTCTCAATATTTTGAAGATTCAAAATAACAATGGTTTGGTGTTTGGTTTGTAAATAAAGTGTAATAATATAAAAATCCCAAATTTCAGAAACAGAGTGTTTTGGAATTTGGGATTTTTGATATTGGGATTTTACACTAAAAATTTAGCATAAAAAAAACCATCACAATGGATGGTTTTAAAATCTTTAGAACTTAGGTTCTAATTATTTTTTTACTTCTTCAGCAGCTTTAGTAGCTTCAGTAGCAGCAGAGTCAACTTTTGCAGCAGCAGAATCAACAGTTGCAGCAGCAGAATCAACTACAGCAGCAGCAGAATCAACAGCAACAGCAGTAGAGTCAACAGACTCAGTTGCAGCAGCATCAGCTTTTTTACAAGAAACAACAGTTAAAACAGCAACAACAGCTAAACTTAAAAATACTTTTTTCATCTTACTTTATTATAAAAGGTTAATTATTAATTCGTGGCAAAGATATAAATTTTTTAATATGTAAAATATTTTTTTATTTTTTTTTTAAAATATTTTCATTGCTCACGATTATCTTATTTATCAAAGATAGTGCCAAATTAGTAAAAATTTATTATATTATTGTATTTTTTGTATAAATTATTTTTCATTAAATATTCAATAATAGAATTGGCTATTTTGATTCACTTCATTGCAGTTTATTTTGCTTTTGACTAATTATTCTGCAAGCTCTAAAAGCCAAAAAGAACGCTTTTAAGCCTTCTTTTTCATGACAATGATACGAAACCAGCTTTAACTGTGTTAAAAAGCTTAAGAAACGATTTTCATAATGCTGTTTGTTGCTCCTGTATTATCCTGGATATAAGACTTGCAAATTTGCCCTTTTTCTTTTAGAAAATTTTCATCATTAATCAATTGATCAAAACTGTTTTTTAATTCATCGCTATTCGATATTATAGTGCATCCTTTAAGTTTAACCAGTTCAACAGCTTCGGCAAAATTGGAGAAATTGGGTCCAATTATAATCGGAATTCCAAACGTGGCCGGTTCCAGAATATTGTGAATACCAGGATTTCCAAAACCTCCGCCCACATAAGCGATTGTTCCGTAGCTATAGATTTTAGTTAATAAGCCAATTGTGTCAATTATAAAAACGGAATAATTTGATAAATCAAGATTGTTCTTCTCTGAAAATAAAACACTTGATTTTGTTATTTGAGATTTAAGATTTGAAATTTGTTCTGTCTTAATATTATGCGGAGCAATAATAAACTTCACATTATCCGGAGCCTGATTTATATATTCAGCTATTAGACTTTCGTCTTTTGGCCAGGAACTTCCAATAACAATTGTGGTTTGGTTATTTTTAAATTTTTCAATATAATCAAGGGAATTATCTCTTTCTAAAATGGCATTTACACGATCAAAACGAGTATCGCCCGAAACAATTACATTGTTAAATCCAATGGCTTCAATTTTTTGTTTCGAACTTTCATTCTGAACAAAAAAATAAGTAAAGGCTTTTAATGCTTTTCTGTAAAAACCGCCATACCATTTAAAAAACATTTGGCTGTCTCTAAAAATCCCGGAAATTAAATAGGTTGGGGTTTTGCTTGTTTCTAATTCTTTTAAATAGTTTAACCAAAATTCATATTTGATAAAAAAAGCTTTTTCAGGATGTACCAGTTTTAAAAATCGTTTTGCATTTTTTTTGGTATCCAATGGCAGGTATATGGTAACATCTGCAACTGTGTTATTTTTACGCACTTCGTATCCGGAAGGGGAAAAAAAAGTAACAACAATTTTGTGCGAAGGATATTTTTCTTTTATTTTTTCGATTACAGGTAAGCCTTGTTCGTATTCGCCAAGTGAGGCCGAATGGAACCAGATAGTTTTGTCTGTGGCTTTTATTTTTTCTTCTAAGATGGAAAAAACATTTTTTCTTCCGTCAATAAAAAGTTTGATTTTAGGACTAAAAAGCGCCACAATTTTAAGAAAAAAACCGGCAATGGAAATAACTAAATTGTACAGAAAAAGCATAGATATATTTTTGGCGCTAAATTACGCTTCTTTCGATTATTTTCATTGTTCGAAGGTATTAAATAACTATTTTTGTGCTTCGTTTAGAGATTTGGTTTCAAAATCAAATCTTAAGTTTTAAATAAATAAAAAGATAAATGAAAAAAATTCAAATGGTTGACTTAAAGAGTCAATATGAAAAAATAAAAGCCACTGTTGATGCTTCAATTCAAGAAGTTTTAGATACAAATACTTATATAAACGGACCATTGGTTCATCAATTTCAAAAAAATCTTGAAGACTATCTAGGGGCAAAACACGTAATACCATGTGCAAATGGTACAGATGCTTTGCAAATTGCCATGATGGGATTGGATTTAAAACCTGGTGATGAGGTGATTACTGCCGATTTTACTTTTGCAGCTACTGTTGAGGTTATCGCTTTATTGCAGCTTACTCCGGTTTTGGTTGATGTTGATATCACAAATATGAATATTGATATCGATGCCATTAAAAAAGCAATTACTCCAAAAACAAAAGCAATTGTTCCGGTACATTTATTTGGCCGCGCTGCAAATATGGATGCTATTATGGAAATCGCTGCCGAACATAATTTATATGTAATAGAAGATAATGCACAAGCTATTGGAGCTGATTATGTTTCTAAAACTGGCGAAAAAACTAAGGTTGGTGTAATTGGACATGTTGCTGCAACATCATTTTTTCCTTCAAAAAACCTAGGTTGTTATGGAGATGGTGGAGCAATTTTTACAAATGATGATAAATTAGCGCATGTTATTCGAGGAATCGTAAATCATGGAATGTATGAGCGTTATCATCATGATGTTGTAGGGGTTAATTCTCGTTTAGATAGTATTCAGGCAGGGGTTTTAAATGCAAAATTACCTTTGTTAGATGAATATAATAAGGCGCGCCGTCGTGCAGCGACAAAATATAATGCAGCTTTTGCAGGTCACAAAAACATTATCACGCCTGAGTTTGATGCAAACGAAAATGATCACGTTTTTCATCAATATGTATTGAGAATTATCGATGCAGATCGTAACGCCTTAATGCAGCATTTATTAGACAAAGGAATTCCGTGTGCAATTTATTATCCAATTCCTTTGCATTCTCAAAAAGCTTATGTTGATGTTCGTTATAAAGAAGAGCAATTTCCGGTTACCAATCAATTAGTGAAAGAAGTGATTGCTTTGCCAATGCATACAGAATTAGATGATGAGCAGATTAAATTTATTACCGATAGCGTAATTGAATTTTTGAAATAAGAAAGAATGTAGAGTAAAGAGAATAGAAAAAAGAACATAAAAGACAATAGAAAAAGAGAATAGAAAAACTTATATAATCTATCTTCTTTATTCTATTTTCTGTAATCTAAAAAAAAATGAAAATATTAGTAACCGGAGGATTAGGGTTTATAGGTTCACATACCGTAGTCGAATTGCAAAATGAAGGCTTTGAAGTTGTTATAATTGATGATCTTTCTAATGCTTCAGAAGATGTTGTACAGGGAATCGTAAATATTACCGGAAAAAAACCTCTGTTTGAAAAAATAGATTTAAGAGAAAAAGCCGCAGTAAAGGATTTCTTTAAAAAATATAATGACGTTGCGGGCGTAATTCATTTTGCAGCTTCAAAAGCAGTTGGCGAAAGTGTTGAAAATCCGTTATTATACTACGAGAACAATATTAGTAGTTTAGTTTATTTGTTGCAGGAATTAAAAGAAAAACCTGAGGCAAGTTTTATTTTTAGTTCGTCTTGTACGGTTTACGGTCAAGCCGAAAAAATGCCAATTACAGAAGATGCGCCTGTTCAGGCAGCAATGTCTCCTTACGGAAATACCAAACAAATCGGAGAAGAAATCATCAATGATACTGCAAAAGTTACCAATATAAGTGCTATTTTGTTACGTTATTTCAACCCGGTTGGAGCGCACCCAAGTACAGAAATTGGTGAATTACCTTTAGGAGTTCCTCAAAATCTGGTTCCATTTATTACACAAACCGGAATGGGATTACGTCAGGAATTATCTGTTTTTGGTAATGATTACCCAACGCCTGACGGTACGGCTGTTCGTGATTACATTCACGTTGTAGATTTAGCAAAGGCACACGTAATTGCATTACAGCGTTTGTTAAATAAAAAGAATGTACAAAAAGTAGAAACTTTTAATTTGGGAACAGGAACAGGAAGTTCTGTTCTTGAAGTTATTCATAGTTTTGAAAAAGTAAGCGATAAAAAATTACCATACAAAATCATGCCGCGCCGCGAAGGTGATATCACCGAAGCATACGCCAACACAGATAAAGCAAACAATGTTTTAGGCTGGAAAGCAGAATTAAGCCTTGACGAAGCAATGGCAAGCGCCTGGAAGTGGGAACAGAAAGTTCGTTCTTAATTTAGTATTCAGTCTCGGTCTCGGTTTTCAGGTAGAGATGCACAGCAGTGCGTCTAACATCCGATATTAAAAATCCAAATTAATCTAGATTATTTGGGATTTTTCATTTGATTTATTTTTTAATTTTGTAAGATTAAAATGTAAGAATAATGAATTTAAAAAAGGAAAATAAAGAGAATATTTTTGACTTTGATGCTGAGTTTGCAAAAGGATTAACGCCTGAAGAAGCAAAAGCAGAATCGATTAGAAGAATAAGAGAATGGTGGGGAAAAAGCTCAGACTTTGACACAAAGTTTAAAAGAGGTTTAACTCCAGAGGAGTTTAAAGCTGAAATGTCTAAAAGAATAAAAGCATATCCGTGGAAATAAGTTTCAAGACATAAAAACAAAAATCCTCATAAACATTTCATTTATGAGGATTTTTTATGTTTAGTTTTAAACTGAAAACTGCGACCGAAAACGGAATACTAATTAAGCATTCGCCGTAACTGCTTCTTTATCAATTTTATTGATCAAACCTGCTAATACTTTTCCTGGACCAACTTCAGTAAACAAAGTAGCGCCGTCAGCGATCATTTGTTGTACAGATTGTGTCCATTTTACGGGAGCAGTCAATTGTATAATTAAATTCTTTTTGATTTCGTTTGCATCAGAAACTGCATTTGCCGTTACGTTTTGGTAAACCGGACAAATAGGAGTAGAGAAAGTAGTTGCTTCGATTGCAGCAGCCAATTCTTCTCTTGCAGGTTCCATCATTGGAGAGTGAAATGCTCCTCCAACAGGTAAAATTAAGGCACGTTTTGCTCCGGCAGCTTTCATGGCTTCACAAGCTTTTTCAACAGCAGAAGTTTCTCCTGAAATTACCAATTGTCCCGGGCAGTTGTAGTTTGCAGCAACCACAATTCCGTCGATAGAAGCACAAACTTCTTCAACAATATTATCAGCAAGACCTAAAACCGCAGCCATTGTAGATGGTGTAATTTCGCAAGCTTTTTGCATTGCCAAAGCACGTTGAGAAACTAATTTCAAACCATCTTCAAAAGATAAAGTTCCGTTTGCAACCAATGCTGAAAATTCTCCTAAAGAATGTCCTGCAACCATTTCAGGCTTAAAATCTTCGCCTAAAGTTTTGGCTAAAATAACAGAGTGTAAAAATACGGCCGGCTGTGTAACTTTAGTTTCTTTTAGTTCTTCGGCAGTACCTTCGAACATAATATCTGTAATTCTAAAACCTAAGATTTCATTAGCTTTTTCGAATAATTCTTTGGCTAAAGCCGATGATTCATATAAGTCTTTGCCCATTCCTGTAAACTGTGCGCCCTGACCTGGAAATACGTATGCTTTCATTTGTCTAATTTAATTTTTATTTTTTTTTAGAATTGAAAATTAGTTTCAATTGAAAGGCAAAAGTAGTATTTTTTTAGCTCGTATAATCCTTAAACATATAAATCCATGCTAATCTTGAAAATCGAAGATTGAAAGAAGTGAGTAAAGTAATTACAACAGCAATGATGGGAATGATTCTTAAATCAAATGTTTGATCAAAGAAAAACTGTGCAATACAATAAGTAGCAATGCCTTGCGCAACAGTTAATCCGTAATTTACATACATTGCGCCAAAAAAATAACCAGGCTCTTTTTGAAATTTATAATTACAATGACTGCAATATTCGTTCATTTTTGGAAGACCAAAAGTCAAAAAAATACTTTTATCTTTAAATACTTTTCCTTTATGACAAACAGGACATTCGTTACTTAAAATATGAGTTAATGCATGTGACATGATCTTGATGTTTTTTATTTATACAAAGGTAATTCAGAGTAGGATAAAAGTCTTTTTTATATCTTCGCTACTTATAGCACAATAAAGACATTTTGTTCTGGAAATTCCAAATTTTAAATTCCAAAATCTACAATCTAATCGCGTATGAAAAAGTATCCAATTTATAGTGTTCAGAATTTTAGTTGTAACGATGTTCATCGCGATTTTTACGTCAATACTTTTACAGAACATTTAAAAAGTCACAGTTTTGTCGAAGAACCACATCGTCACGATTCCTATCTGATGGTTTTTTTTACAAATGGTTCCGGATTGCACGAAGTCGATTTTGATCAGTTCGAAATAAAAAGAGGAAGTTTATTCGTTCTTCAGCCCGGTCAAATGCATCATTGGAGTTTATCCGAAGATATTGAAGGCTTTGTGATTATCTTTTCGCAAGAACTTTATAATTTGTATTTCGGACAAAAAAACATAAACGATTATAATTTTTATCATTCCATTCACAACAGGCCGGAAATGGTTTTTGAAGAAACAGAAATTCTAAAAATCCAGCCTTATTTTGATTTATTAATTCAGGAAAACAATCAGGATAATAAATTGCAATTAGATAAAATGTTGAATTTATTAGATTGTATTCATATTGAAATTTCAAGAAAATACAGTGAAACGTATTCGCATCAAACACATTCTTATAATATTAAAATCAATACGTTTGAAAGGCTTTTGGAGCAATATTTCAGACAAGCAAAGCTGCCTTCTTTTTATGCAGAGAAATTAAATATCACTTTAAAACATTTGAATAGAATCTGCAATGAAATTCTGCAGAAAACAGCAACCGAAGTTATTATGGATCGTGTGATTCTCGAAATCAAACGAATGTTAATCGATAAACAATTGTCTATAAACGAAATTGCATTTGCTGTTGGCTACGAAGATTACTCGTATTTCTCGAGATTTTTTAAAAAACAAACAGGAATGTCTCCAACGGAGTTTCGAAGTACAGTGCGATAATTTTTTTCCGCCACGAATTCACGAATTTTTATAGCGCAAAGTTTGGAAAAATATAATTCGTGAATTCGTGGCGATTTTTCCTTTATTTCAAAAAGAAAAAACCCTGCACTTTCTAAAAAGTACAGGGTTTTTAACCAACCAAATTAAAACCTATTTATTACAAGATTAAGCTTGTTTTACAAATTGTAATTCAATGTTTAAACGAACTTCTTCTCCAACCAAAACTCCCCCAGTTTCTAGAGCAGAGTTCCAGTTTAAACCCCAATCTTTACGATTAATTTTTCCTTCAATGCTTAAACCAACTTTAGTATTTCCCCAAGGATCAGTCATGATTCCGCTAAAATCTACAGGAAAAGTTACTGATTTAGAAACACCTTTAATGTTTAGGTCTCCAGTAATTTCATAATCTCCATCATCAATTTTTTTGAATGAAGAAGCTTTGAAAGTTAATTTTGGATTGTTTTCAGCATCAAAGAAATCAGCACTTCTTAAGTGACCGTCTCTGTCTGCATTTGCAGTATCGATAGACGCAATATCGCCTGAAAATTCGATTGCTGCGTTTTCAAAATCATTTCCTTCTGTAGTGATTGAAGCATCGTAAGTTCCAAATTTTCCTGAAACATTTGTAAACATCATGTGTTTAACTTTAAAACCAATTTCTGAGTGAGTTGGGTCAATTGACCATTTTGTAGTTGCCATAATTTTTATTTTTTAAAATATTAATTTCATTTTGATAGGACAAAGTTACTTCGAGCGTCTTCATTAAGTACTTAACCTAGATTAAGAAATAAATAACGAAGTATTTTTGAATCCAATTTGTTTTGTTTATTGTTTGAAAAGAAGTCCTGAATTAATAGTTCATCGGAATATCCATTAATAAAAATTCAGCATCAGTATTTGCTTTTATATTCAAAACATCAGTTCCTGAAATACCAATGGCATCACGAGTGTTTAATTCCTGCCCGTTAATAGTTACGTTTCCTTTTAAAATGAAAGCGTAAACTCCGTTTCCTTCTTTTTTGATTGTGTATTCATTAGATACACCTGAGTCAAAATTACCCATATTAAACCAGGCATCCTGATGAATCCAAACTCCTTCATCATCTGCATTTGGAGATAAAATTTGAGACAATTTATTGTGTCTGTCAGCAACATTCAAAGTTATTTGTTGGTAACGTGGTGTTACATTTCTTTTATTTGGGAACAACCAGATTTGCAACAATTTAGTTTGCTGATCTTCATTTGGGTTAAACTCACTGTGTTGAACACCAGTTCCGGCACTCATAACCTGAATATCACCATTTTTGATGATTTCAGTATTTCCCATACTGTCTTTATGTGCTAAATCTCCTTCTAACGGAATGGTAATAATTTCCATATTATCGTGAGGATGTGTACCAAAACCCATTCCGCCTGCAATTGTGTCGTCATTCAAAACACGAAGCGCTCCAAACTGAATTCTATCGGGATTGTACCAGCTTGCAAAACTAAAACTGTGATAAGCGTTTAACCAACCGTGATTTGCATTTCCTCTTGTTTCTGCTTTATGTAATACTATATTTTCCATGACCTTATCTGTTTGTTATTTTTATAGTACAAAGATACTACCAAGGTAAATGAAACACACTTAATGTAGATTAAGAAAGTTTTTTTGAAGGTTCTGAGTTTCTAAGGGACTAAGATTCTAAGGTTTTTATCTTGATCGAAAATATGATTGAAATAAAAAAAAGTCCCAGCGGGACAGAATATTTATAGGAATTATTGAAACGAATCACCAAGCTCCAGCGGAGCGAAATGTTAATATAGGAAATATCGCTCCGCTGGAGCTTTGGTGTTGTAAAGGGATGGATTTTAATCCATTTTACGTATGGTAACCACAATCTTGTCATTCCGAGGAACGAGGAATCTCCGCTAGAAACTCCGCGAACAATATCACCAATCTTTTGTCGAGCTCCTTGTGAAGATTCCTCGTTCCTCGGAATGACAAGATTGTGTGAAGATCTAAAGTTTATAATCTTAGAAGTCTAATATCTAATAATCTAAAATCAGCTATATTGACTAATAAACTGCTGAACAACAACATCTGTATTCTCATGACGCTTTTTCTTTTCCAATGCAATTGGCGGTGCGGCTCTTTCAAGACAATTTTTTACGTCGCATGTTTCGCAGGTAACGCCTACAATTCTTTTTACAAGCGGTTTTCCTTCAATGAATTTGAATTTCTTTTTCATTGTCGGATTAATTAAAATTCCAACAGAAATACTGCGAATGTTGTCTTTTATAAAAGGATCTTTTGTGGCTGATGAAAAAACCAGATATTCATTTCCGCTATGAACGTAGCTTGAAATCTGCGCATCAAAAAAATGAGGTTTGTTTTGTTTGATAGCTTCGTCTATGGTTTTTACCGAAACCCATCTTCTGCAATAATGCTCATTGGTTTCGTTCGCGTGAGGTTCCTGCTGATTCGTAATGTGTAATTCTTTTTTGATTTGATAAAAATCAGAACCAATTTTATGTGACATTCTTAAAAAGAATAAGTTCTTCAGATGAAAATCTTTTGGCAATAAATTGGTTAATCTTTGATAAAAAGACTCGGGAGAAACTTCAAAACTTTCGATCAAAGCAACAAATTCTTCCGGATTTGGTTTTTCGTTTAAAAGAAAATCATTGATTTTATCTACAATCAATTGTCTTGGTAATAATAAAGCTCCGGCAAAATAAGAAGCATAAAAATTATGCAAAACCTGATCAAAATTATCAAATTTGATCCAGCTGAAAGTCAGTAAACGATCTGATATTTTTAGGTAATTGTAGGCGATTTCTTTAGCTAAAATAAAGGCTTTTTGTGGATTATCAATTTCTGTTGAAAGCAATAGAGTTTTACTTTTCGGAACATAAATAGAACGTAAATCTTCTAAAGCTTCCTGATCTGTAAAAGCAATTTCTTCTATAGTATATTCGTATTCTTCTTTAAGAATCGCTTCTAATTCTTCGATAGTAATTTTAGAATCTAGGTTAATTTGAAAGGATTTTGAAAAAGCAATTACCTTTTCCTCTAAATCTTCAAAATAATTACTGTGTGCTTCCTGATATGAACGTAACGCAGCCAGGAAAAAACTTTCTCTGCTTAAATTATAATGCTGTGCAATTTCGATAATGGTACTTATAAACGCATTGACTTTTGCCGGTGCATTGGCAATAATATCAATTAAATCAGCTTCCTGGATTCCAAAAAGTTCTAGCGGAATCTCTTTTAAAATTCCGGATTTTAAGATTTCGCCAATAGGAGCGAGGTTGTTATCGAGTTTTAAAGATATCATTTGATCATATGAAACGTCAAGATGTTTACAAAGCAGTAAGATTTTATCTGTTTTTGGATATTTTTTTCCCTTTTCAATTTCGTTTAAATACGATTTTGAAAGATTTGTCAATTTGGCTAAGCCAAAAAGGGAAAGATTTTTTTGGGTTCGAACCTGTTTCAGTTTGAGCCCAAATATCAGCTTTATGTAGTCTTTTTCGATATTCATGAATCAAATATAGTTATTTAAAAAATAATCGCCAAAATATTATTTTTAACATTTAGCGAACGTTCGCTTGTTTTGTAAAAAACTTTTTTCTAATATTGTGGTGTAGAAATTATTAGATATCAGATTGTTATCGTGAATGTTTTTTTGAAGAGAATATAATTTGAATAACGATTTTGATTTTCACTAATAAAATAAAATCCACAGCTATGAAAAACCAATTAGAAATTACCGAGACGGCAATGGAATTTTTAGCCGAAAAAAAGTTTTCTTATCCAACAATTTGGAAAGAAGAAGCAATTGTTTTTATAACAGAATTGCATCGAAAATTTGAAGCGCAACGTAAATTGTTGTTATTACAACGTGACCAAAAACAAGTCGCTTTGAATCTGGGTATTATGCCTTCTTTTCCTTCAGATACCAAAACCGTCAGAGAAAGTAATTGGGTGGCTGGAGAAATTCCGAAGGATTTGTTGGACAGAAGAGTAGAAATCACCGGTCCGGTTGATCGTAAAATGATTATCAATGCGCTGAATTCGGGAGCAAAGACTTTTATGGCTGATTTTGAAGATAGTACTTCGCCAACCTGGCAAAATTTGATGGAAGGTCAAATGAATTTAATTGATGCTGTCAATAAAACGATTTCTTATACAGATTCGGTTAAAAATAAATCTTATCAGTTAAATGAAAAAATCGCAACGCTGATCGTTCGTCCAAGAGGATTGCATTTGCCTGAAAAGCATCTTTTAATTGATGGAAAAGAAGTTTCGGGTTCTTTGGTAGATTTTGGGCTGTACGTTTTCCATAATCATAAAAAATTATTGGAGAACAATTCCGGACCGTATTTCTATATTCCAAAATTGGAGCATTATTTGGAAGCACGCTGGTGGAATAACGTAATTGATTTTACCGAGAATTATTTAAGACTGAAAAGAGGAACTATAAAAGTGACGGTTTTAATTGAAACGATAACAGCCAGTTTTCAATTGGATGAAATTATCTACGAATTGAAAGAACATATTGTTGGCTTGAATTGCGGTCGTTGGGATTATATTTTCTCTTACATCAAGAAATTCGGTAAGAACCCAAAATTCATTGTTCCGGATCGCGATCAGGTAAATATGACTTCTCCTTTTATGAATGCCTATTCAAATTTGGTAATTCAGAGATGTCATAAAAGAGGAATTCACGCGATTGGCGGAATGGCAGCTCAAATTCCGATTAAAAATGATGAAGAAGCGAATGCCGTTGCTTTTGCAAAAGTAAAAACAGATAAAGAACGCGAGGTAAAAAATGGTCACGACGGAACCTGGGTGGCACATCCGGATTTAGTTTCTTTAGCAAAATCAGTTTTTGATGCCGGAATGCCAACTCCAAATCAAATTCATATTAAAAGAGAATATCGAAAAATTACGGAAGAAGATTTGCTGGAACCGCCAATCGGGATCATTACAGAAAACGGCGTTCGAAAAAATATCAATGTAGGGGTTTTGTACTTGGCTTCATGGCTGAATGGACAAGGCGCAGCGGCTTTGCATAACTTGATGGAAGACGCAGCAACGGCAGAGATTTCGAGATCGCAATTGTGGCAATGGCTTCAGAATAAAGTGACTTTAGATAATGGCAAAATTTTGAATCTGGCTTATTATCACGAATTGGCTTTAGATGAATATCAGAAAATTAAATCGGAACTAGGAGAAGAAAATTACGAAAAACGTCAATTTCCTTTAGCTGAAAAAGTATTGGAAAGATTAGTTGTAAATACTGATTTTGTTGACTTTTTGACTATTCCGTGTTACAAATACCTTTAGATAATTAAAAATTTGGAATTAAAAATTAAAAATCTGCACTATCTGCTAAATCTGCGTGAAAAAAAAAAATTAATTCTGAATTTTTAATTTGAATGAAATGCTTTACTAACCAACTTAACTATATTATTTATGAAAACAACAGAAGACAGAATTCAGGAATTGATTAACGATTGGATTACGAACCCAAGATGGAAAGGTGTTGAACGCCCATATACTGCGACAGAAGTAGTGACGCTTCAGGGTTCTTATCAAATTGAGCATTCTATTGCCAAAATGGGAGCGCAAAAATTATGGAAAAAGTTAAAAAGTCAGGATTATGTAGCTGGGTTGGGTGCTTTAACAGGAAATCAGGCGATTCAGGAAGTTGATGCAGGCCTTGAAGCCATTTATTTAAGTGGCTGGCAGGTTGCGGCAGATGCAAATTTGGCGGGAGAAATGTATCCGGATCAATCGCTTTATCCGGTAAATAGTGTGCCAATTGTAGTAAAAAAAATTAATAATGCCTTATTGCGCGCTGATCAGATTCAGGTTGTAAATGAGGTTAAAGATAAAAAAGATTATCTGGTTCCGATTGTGGCCGACGCCGAAGCTGGTTTTGGTGGAAATCTGAATGCTTTCGAATTGATGAAATCAATGATTGAAGCCGGAGCATCTGGAGTTCATTTTGAAGACCAATTAAGCTCTGCTAAAAAATGCGGGCATTTGGGCGGAAAAGTTTTGGTGCCAACACAAGAAGCGATTAACAAATTGATTGCGGCACGTTTAGCTTCGGATGTTATGGGTGTTTCAACTTTAATAGTTGCCAGAACAGATGCTGATGCGGCTAATTTATTAACGAGCGATGCAGACCCGAGAGATGCTAAATTTATTACGGGTGAAAAAACCAACGAAGGCTTCTTTTATGTAAAAAATGGAATCGATCAGGGAATTGCAAGAGGTTTAAGCTATGCTCCTTACGCTGATTTGATTTGGATGGAAACCAGCAATCCCGATTTGGTTTATGCTAAAAAGTTTGCGGATGCCATGAAAAAAGAATTTCCGGATAAAATGCTGGCTTACAATTGCTCTCCATCTTTTAATTGGGCTGCAAAATTATCTGTTGCAGAAATGGAGACTTTTAGAGAAGACTTGGCGGCAATGGGATATAAATTCCAGTTCATTACTTTGGCGGGATTCCATGCTTTAAACACCAGTATGTTTGAATTGTCTAAAGCCTACAAAGAACGCGGCATGGCAGGATATTCTGAATTGCAGGAAAGAGAATTTGCTTTGCAGAAAAACGGATTCAGAGCTGTAAAACATCAGGCTTTTGTGGGAACTTCTTATTTTGATGCGGTTCAAAACACCGTAACAATTGGAAAATCAACAACAACAGCAATGAAACATTCTACGGAGGTTGAGCAATTTTAATTTTTTTCCGCCACGAATTCACGAATTTTTATTCTTAAAGATTGTAAAAAAATAATTCGTGAATTTGTGGCGGAAAATCTTATTTCTTCAAAAGCCTGGCTTTCATTTTACTGAAAAATTCGGGCGTTACACCAATAAAAGAAGCAATTTGTTTTTGGGGAACTTTGTGAACCAATGTTCCGTATTTAGTACAAAACTTTTCAAACCTTTCTTCGGCTGGTAAACTTAAGTTGTCCATTAATCTTTGCTGATTGGCAACTAATGAGTTTTCAATTAAAATCCTGAAAAAACGTTCCAGTTTTGGAATCTCCAGATACAATTGTTCCTGATTTTCCTTGGATAAAGAAACTACTTCAGCTTCTTCTAAAACTTCAATAAATAGCTGTCCTGGTTTTTGCGAAAAAAAGCTGTACATATCGCTCATCCACCAGCCTTCGCAGGCAAATGATAAAACATGTTCAACAATATTGTCATTAATATTGAAACTTCTTAAAATCCCTGAATTTACAAAATACGAATGTTTGCAGATTTCGCCGGCATTCAATAAGATAGTTTTAGGTTTGTAAATGTTTGTTTCTAATTTGGATAAAAAAAGCGCTTGTTCCTCTGCTGTTAAAGAAACATGCTTAGCAATGTTTTCAAGAATCAACTCCATTATTTTTCTTTTATCAAAGTGAATGAAGTTGCTTTAAAACGGTTTTTTTCGATTGTTCCCGTTACAGAAGCTTTTGTAATAGCATTACAAAATCCGTCTTCAGCATGTGCGTCGCCGTGATCATGAATTGTTGTTCCGTCAACAAAAT
>NZ_JXQR01000037.1:0-399 GCF_000834715.1 Flavobacterium sp. MEB061
AGTATAAACGTCATTTACCGCTACCGGATTATCATTTACTGCCGTAACTGTAATTAATTGATTTGCTGTAGCAGTTCCACCATGACCATCGCTGATTACATAAGGAATACTAATAGCCGTAGCCGAATTAAAGTTTGCCGATGGTGTGAAAGTAATCACGCCTGCAGCTGAGATATTTACTGTTCCGTTTGTTACAGGAATTGTTTGTGCACCACCTGTAAGAGTTGTTCCGCCAATTGAAGTGATACTCAACGTATCGCCATCAAGATCAGAATCCAACGCTAATGGATTTAAAGTTACCGTAGCATCTTCTGCAATAGTATAAATGTCATCTACCGCTACCGGATTATCATTTACTGCCGTAACTGTAATTAATTGATTTGCCGTGTCAGTTCCGCC
>NZ_JXQR01000038.1:0-991 GCF_000834715.1 Flavobacterium sp. MEB061
TTTTCCTACCACAACCACTGAAATTACAGAATCACAGTTTGTCGGGTTGGTGATCTCACAGATGCTATATTCAACATTATAGTTTCCGGCAGCGGTATTGGCTGCAACAGTTACTGTTCCGTTTGCTTTTAATGTCAATCCTGTTGGAACCGTGACACTTGTTAGTTTTACTTCTCCGGGATTTGTACCAATTACAACCGGGTTTCCGTTTAAGGTATCATTTGTAATTACTGATTCTGTTGTCGTTCCTCCCGTGTTTCCGTTGATTGAAGTCGTAGTTTCTGTAACAGCGTCGATAACTGGAGCAACAACTGTAATTTTAACTGATGCTGTACTGCAATTAGTTGTATTTGATTTTTCACAAATCGTATAATCAAATGAATAAGTACCAACAGGAGTTTGTGGATTAACTGTTACTGACCCAGTAGTCGTATTAAAAGTTAAAACAGAAGGTAAAGTACTTGCTAAAGTAAGATTCACATGGTTTGTAATTACAGTATTACAGTTTAAAAGATCATTACTTAAAACATTTGAAACAGCAACTCCTCCTGAAAATCCATTAAATGAAGATATAATATCATCATTTGCTTTAATTGGACCTACTACTTTTACCGTTTGTGTACACGTTTGCGTATTTCCCGAAGCATCTTTTGCTGTCCAGGTTACTGTTGTAACGCCAATTGGAAAGCTCGATGGTGCATTATTGGTAACTGTGATTGTGCCTGTACAGTTATCAGTTGTTGTTGGTGTTCCCAAAACAACTCCCGTAGCAGCGCAGGAATTAACATCGGCTACAGCCGTAATATTCGACGGACAGGTAATTGTTGGTTTTTGGTTATCGTTAACTATTACTGTTTGTGTACACGTTTGCGTATTTCCTGAAGCATCTTTTGCTGTCCAGGTAACCATAGTAATTCCGATTGGGAAACTTGATGGTGCATTATTGGTAACTGTGATTGTTCCTGTGCAATTGTCAGTTGTTGTTGGGGTT
>NZ_JXQR01000039.1:0-253 GCF_000834715.1 Flavobacterium sp. MEB061
GAATGCAGGAACGTATACCAATACATGGACCGTTACGGATGATTGTGGAAATGTTTCTGATACTTTCACTCAGGTAATTACTATTCAGGACACTACAAAACCAACATGGACAACAACTGCTAATGAATTAGACTTAACTTTGGAATGTAGTGATTTATCTGCCTTGGCTTCCGCGCAAGCGTTATTCCCAACAGCTTCTGATTTATGCGATGCCGATGTTTTGAATGTCGTAAAAATCAGCGGACAGTTTGTA
>NZ_JXQR01000004.1:0-90807 GCF_000834715.1 Flavobacterium sp. MEB061
TGCGTTAGGGATAGAAGCGGAAATCCTTTTTTTGAGCTTTTTCTGCTCAAAAAAAGATTGGGAGCGGATAGCCCGACCGAAGGGAACGCCCAAAAAACAATCTTAGCTCTAAAAAGTTAGCCACTAATTAGACAAATTTGGACGAATTAAAATTTTTAATTAATCGAAAAAATCAATAAATTCATTTTTGCTAATTCGCAAAGATTTAAACAATAGTAATTCGTGAAAATTCGTGAGATTCGTGGCAAACAAACTGTTTTAACAGATTAACGAATTAAAACCCAACACTGCAAAGTTTTATTTATCTTTGCGCCTTTATACTCAATTATATGATACAATCTATGACAGGGTTTGGCAAAGCTTCTTTGCAATTGCCTACAAAAAAAATTACCGTCGAAGTAAAATCCTTAAATAGTAAAGGTTTAGATTTAAACGTAAGAATGCCGTCGCTTTATCGCGAAATGGAACTAGGTTTAAGAACTCAGATTTCTACCAAACTTGAAAGAGGAAAAATTGATTTTGCAATTTATATCGAAAGTACTGCTGAACAAACTTCGACAAAAGTAAACGTTCCTGTTGTTAAAAATTATATTGCTCAGTTAAGAGAAGTATATCCTGCCGCAGATGAAACTGAATTAATGAAAATGGCGATTCGTATGCCGGACACCTTAAAAACCGAGCGCGAAGAAATCGACGAAAACGACTGGGAACAAATTCAGGTTATTATTGAAGAAGCGCTGCAAAATATCCTGACTTTTAGAAAAGACGAAGGTGAATCTCTTGAAAAAGAATTCAACCTTAGAATTGGAAATATTCGTCAATATATGACAGATGCTTTAGAACTTGATCCGGAACGCGTTCAGGCAATAAAAGACCGTTTGCAAACTGCAATCTCAGAATTGAAAGTTAATGTAGATGAAAATCGTTTTGAACAGGAATTGATCTATTATCTTGAAAAATTGGATATTACCGAAGAAAAAGTTCGTTTAACCAATCACTTAGATTACTTCTTAGAAACTATAAAAGGTAAAGAAGCAAATGGTAGAAAATTAGGCTTTATTACTCAGGAAATGGGTCGTGAGATTAATACAATGGGTTCAAAATCAAATCACGCTCAAATGCAAAAATTGGTTGTGATGATGAAAGATGAATTGGAAAAGATTAAAGAACAGGTTTTGAATGTGTTGTAAAAGCTGTAGGCTTTAAGCTATAGGCTATAAGCAAAAAACACAGCAAACTAAAGCTTAAAGCGTACAGCCTAAAGCTTAAAGCATAAATTAAAGCCTAAAGTATAAATAATGAACAAAGGAAAATTAATTGTTTTTTCAGCACCATCTGGATCAGGAAAAACAACTATAGTAAAACATTTACTTGGGAAAGGGGATTTAAATTTAGAATTTTCGATCTCAGCGGCTTCACGCGACCCTCGCGGAGAAGAAGAACACGGAAAAGATTATTATTTTATTTCGCTGGAAGAATTCAAAAAACACATTAAAGCCGAAAATTTCCTGGAATGGGAAGAAGTCTATCGCGATAATTTTTACGGTACTTTAAAAGCGGAAATTGAGCGTATTTGGGCTTTAGGAAAAAATGTGATTTTTGATATTGATGTTGCCGGCGGATTGCGTATTAAACACAAATTTCCGGAACAAACCTTAGCCGTTTTTGTAAAACCACCAAGTGTTGACGAATTAAAACGCCGATTAAAAGAGCGTTCTACCGAAAGTGACGACAAAATCAACATGCGTATTGCAAAAGCTTCGGTTGAATTGGCTACGGCGCCACAATTTGATACAATCATTAAAAATTACGATTTAGATACAGCTAAAGAAGAAGCTTATCAGTTAGTGAAAGCTTTTGTTTCCAAATAGTAATTAGTCGTTAGTTGTTAGTCCTTAGTCTGTGAGGAAATTAAATTAAGATTAACATGAGTGGTATTAAATCGTACAAAGAGTTATTCATTTGGCAAAAAGGAATCAAAATAGTTGTTCTGGTTTATAAACTCACAAAGAGCTTTCCTAAAGAAGAAATTTACGCCTTAACAAGTCAATTAAAAAGGGCGAGCGTATCCATTCCTTCAAATATAGCAGAAGGTTTTGGACGCCAAACCGATAAATCATTCAATCACTTTTTGAATATTTCCAGAGGTTCTTTGAATGAGATAGAAACACAATTAATTATTGCAAAAGAATTAGAATTTATTTCTGATGATAATCTATTTAACGAGATTATGTTTTTGATTGAAGAAGAAAGCAAAATGATAAATGCTTTTTCTAAAAATCTTAAAGACTAAGAACTAAGGACTAATAACTAAGTACTCTAAAAATGAAAATAGGTCTTTATTTCGGAACATATAATCCCATTCATGTTGGTCATATGATTATTGCCAATCACATGGCTGAGTTTGCCGATTTAGATCAGATTTGGATGGTGGTTACGCCTCATAATCCGTTAAAAAAGAAAGCTACTTTATTAGACGATCATCAGCGCTTGCAAATGGTTTTTCTGGCGACAAAAGATTATCCAAAAATTAAACCTTCGGATATTGAGTTTAAATTACCTCAACCGAATTATACGGTAAATACGTTGGTTCATTTACAGGAAAAATATCCAACTCATGAATTTTCATTAATTATGGGCGAAGACAACCTGAAAACGCTTCATAAATGGAAAAACTATGAAGTGATTCTGGAACATTATGATATTTATGTTTATCCGAGAATTTCTGAAGAACCTGAAAATACTGAACTAAAATCACATCCAAAAGTGCATGTTATTGATGCGCCAATTGTGGAGATTTCTTCTACTTTTATTCGAAACAGCATTAAAGAAGGGAAAAATATTCAGCCGCTTTTACCGCCAAAAGTTTGGGAATATATAGATCATAATAATTTTTATAAGAAGTAAAAAAAGCCGTCTGGAAATAATAGACTGCACCCAAAAGTTTAGACAAATTTATAATTAAGTTTGATAATAATGAGCTCGATATTTTATCGGGCTCATTTTGTTTAAATTTGATTTAATTCTTTCGTTATTATAATAGATTATATATCTATTAATTTCTTTTTTTAATTGTTCTATTGATTTGAATTTTTGAGTATAAAACATTTCAGATTTTAATATTCCAAAGAAGTTTTCAATAATTGCATTATCCAAACAGTTTCCTTTTCTTGACATACTTTGTTTGATTCCTTTTTGTTCTAATAAATGTTGGTAATGTTTCATTTGGTATTGCCAGCCTTGGTCAGAATGAAGTATTAAATTTGTATTGTTTGGTATTTTTCTAAAGGCTTTTCTCAGCATCATAACCACTTGATTGAACACTGGTCTCTCCGTAACTTCATAGCTGATTATTTCTTGATTAAACAAGTCAATTATTGGTGATAAATATAATTTGTTTCCCCCTACGTTGAACTCTGTTATATCGGTTGCCCATTTTTGATTTGGGGCTTGTGCCCTAAAATTTCGTTCCAGTATATTTGGAGCTATTTTACCATTTTCACCTTTGTAAGATTTATATTTTTTTACTCTAATAACACTTTTCAGCCCTAATAGATTCATTAATCTGAGAACTGTTTTTATGATTGATAAGCACCCCTCTGTTTTGCAGTTCATCGGTTATCCTTCTATAGCCATAGCATCCTTTATGCTTTTGATAAATGGCTTTAATCAGTTCTTTAGTTTCTTTATATTTATCAGGTGATTTACTTTGTTTTTGATGATAATAAAAACTGCTGCGCGCCATATTTGCTAGGTCCAGAAGTAATTCCAAACCAAATTTATGCCTTAATTCGTTTATGGCTTTGGATTTTTCCTGGCTTGAATTAAGGCTTGAAGCTTTTTTAGCAATTCATTCTCACAGCGAAGTCTTTCGTTTTCTTTTAGCAGTTCTTGCTCTCTTGTAAGGAGTTTGTCTGATTTACGTTTTTTGCCTTTATTATCACTCATCGATATGGGTCTGCCTCTTTGTTTTGGTTGTAATGCTGCTAGCCCAAAGTTAGCAAAATCTTTTTTCCATTTTAAAATTATGGACATATTGGGAATATTAAATCTTATGCCAGCCTGCATCAAGGAAAGAGATTCTTTTTGTATGCTATTGAGTACTTTTAGTTTAAATTCGGCTGAATAGCTTTGATTAATTCGTGGCAATAAACCAATTTTACCATATGCCTTATAAAAACTGACCCACTTACGAATATTCCATCTTGCAGTCTGTTTTAATTTTGAAACATATCCATCTGAATAATGCTTCTTTAAAACCAATTCTACACATTCTAACTTAAATGCATAGTCATACTTTACTTTTCTTTCCATAAAAAATGCCCCAAATAGTATCTAACTTTTTGGGGCATGTTCATAATCAGACAGCTTTTTTTTTATCTCTCGCAATCTTGTCATTTCGACGTAAGGAGAAATCTCCGCAAGTAACTCCGTAACGAGAATCAATCTTTGTCGAGCTTCTCGCGAAGATTCCTCGTGCCCCGGAATGACAATGTTGGGGTTACTGTGCGCTCAAGGGATTAAAATCCCTTGCTACAAAATAAATCATTCCTTTGGAATTTCATAAAGAGTTCCGGAGGAACGGATTATATTGTAGCGATGGATTTCAATCCATTCTACACATGCAAAATCGCCAATCTTTGTAGAGTTACTTGCGAAGATTTCTCGTCCCTCGAAATGACAAACTGGCGTACAAAAAAAGCCTGAATTATAAAATTCAGGCTTTCGTTTTTAATATTAAATTATTTATGAATAGCTCCAGCGGAGCTTAATATTTATAGCTAACAATAAGCGTTTGTTCCAGAGCTCCATGGGAGCGATATTCTGACCTCCAAGTATATCACCCTGATGGGGTTTACTTCTCGCAATCTCTAAAATCCTATAAATATGTCGTCCCTTTGGGACTATTCTAAATCATAATTAAACTTTTTTATGCTTCAACATTAACGGCACTTTTTACTCTCGCTCTAACATCACTCAAAGACTGATCAACCAAAAGTTTTCCATCTCTAAAAACCTCTTTCAATTCGCCCTGTTTTTCTTCTTCCCAGGAAACATTATCGGTTAATTGGTACACACCATCAACTAAATCAATTTTCATTAATCCTTTAGCCGATTTTTTAGTTCCGTCATCAGTAATTGGATCTTTGAAGATAGCTCTTCCCTCTCCGTCTACTTCACCGTAAGTTGCTTTCATGGCAAATCCGAAAGTATCTCTGGTATTGTATTGATAAGTAAAAGAACCGATTCCTAAAACAACGTTTGTAGAAGCAAAACCTTTTTCTTTTAATCTTTCTGCAATTTGTGTTGCTCTTGCAACCGTGATACTATCGCCGTAAATAGCGCCAATTTGCGGAATAAGCTCTTTATATCCTTTTGCATTGGTTGTTCCTCCAAAAACATCCCAAAGAAGCTCAATTACGCCTTTTTTCTCTTGTTCTGTTTTTCCGTTTGGATTTCCGCAGATAATATCAACCGGATCGCCACTATCTGGTCGAATCACTACTTTACCTTCTCTCGCAACAATATCTTCTTTCAAACGAGGTAAATAATCCGTTAGCACTTTCCATAAATCCCAAGTATCAGAAACGATAGAAACAATTCCTTTTGGATAAACTTCTGTAATTAATCTTTTGAAAGTTTCGCACTCGCCTTCAGTAGTTCCCATACACATTACAGAATGCTCTGTTGCAGCCACTGAACCTGCGATTAACTCTTTATCTGAATTGGCATTGTAATAATCTTCGAAGAAATCAATTACCGGAATAGTATCAGATCCTGTAAAACTCAATAAATGTCCGGCAGCAGAAGTTATCGCCGCTTCGATTCCGCCCATACCTCTCATAGAGAAATCATGTGCCTGCCAATCTACAAATTCAGGAACAGATGAAGTTTCATCAGCGTATTTGTCTAATACTTTTCTGTATTCTTTGGCAATTGTAGCAGAGTTACAAGGAAGCCAGATTACCGCAGAAAGTAACGTTTCGAAATAATTCGTCAGCCAGAAAAATTCCGGAATCGTATTGTACATCGTAAACATTGGCACTCTCAAAGGTACACTTGCTCCTTCCGGCAAGGCTTTAAAAACCATCGGAATATATCCTAAATCGTGTAAATCTTCGATATGTTTTGTTCCAACCTGGTTTTCGCCCAAATAATTATTGATTCTTCGTGCGTATTTTTTCACTACTTCTTCTTTTGGCTGTTTGAAAAAATCAGCATCAAAATCGTGAATAATATATTTTTTAATGAAATATTGTAATCCAAAAAACACCACCTCATCAAGACCTTCAATTCTTGATTTTCTTGGTGTCCAGTTAGAATATACTAATGTTGTTTTGTCCGGGTATTGTCTTCTGTGGTCAACTTTGTAACCATCTGTTAATAATAGTGGGTTCATATATTTTAGTTATTTAAATTCTCGTAAATTTTGGGTTTCACAGAGATTCACAAAGTTTATCACAGAGACTCGCCAAGTTTTAATTTCTTTGTGCTGTTTGTGTTTTTCTTCGTGTGTCTTTGTGTAATATTTAAGCTTTATTTCTTCCTTTTTCGTTTGGGTAAAATGATTGTACTACATCGCTTTGCCAAAATACTTTTGCTTCTGTATCAATACAACTTAATTTTCCATAAAAACCTGCGCCTGTATCAATATTCCAGACATTACAGCCTTGCATTGGAATCTCAATATTATAATGAAGTGTTGGCGTATGGCCAATGTAAATTTCATTATAAAGCAACAATCTTTTAGGATAGGATAGCGAATCTTTTTGAATTCTCTTATCCATCGTTAAAGCCATTTCCCAAAGTGTCCTGTCCCACGAAAAATTGCTTGCATAATGTTCTTTTTCCGGACCGTGCATGGATGAAAAACCAGCGTGAATAAACAAATTATTATGCTCATCTACAAAATAATCTTTCATATTTGCAAAAAATTCAAGATGTTTCTCTTTTTCCAAAGAATCAATGCTCTGATAACTTTCGATGGTTGATTTTCCTCCATGCAGATACCAAATATCATTTATAACATCTTTGTTCAACCATTCATGGCACCAAACATCATGATTTCCGCGTATAAAAATGCATTCTTGTTTTTGAGATAAGTCGATCAAAAAACCAACAACTTGTGCTGATTCACTCCAGCCATCTACATAATCTCCAAGAAAAATAAGTCTGTCATTTTCTTTAACGGCAACTTTGTCAAGTAATTGAATTAAAGCTTTTAAACCACCGTGAATATCGCCAAAGACTAATGTTCTCATTATATTTATTTATGAAGTAGTGTTTTTTGTTACTTAATAATCCCAGATTAGTCCTTTTTCGTTTAGTCTATATTGGTACTTTTGGGTATCGCCGAAAGTTTTATATTCTCTGTAATTTCTATTTATAATTTCATCATAAGCCAAAAACATTTGATTAGAAGCTATATGAAAAGGCATTCTTCCGCATCCAGTACATAAACCCGGAATTGTTACTGTTTCTATTTTAGGATTATTTATACAAGCTATCAAAATTGCTTTCATAGCCAGAAAGGCATTTACTGAAGTTGCAATATTAAAGCTCATCGGAACTCGCATAGTTGGAGCTGAAATTAAAAAAGGAACTTCACTATCTCCTGTTTCTAATGTGATTGATCTTCCAATTAAGAGTTCTCTTTCATCAAGTTCAGCAATTTTCACTTGTAGTTCATCCTGCAAATGCCATCCAAATCTTTCTGACAAATGCCAATCTAATCCGCCGTCCATGAATCCAAATGAATTTGCTGGACTTACAACTGCGTCAGATTTTATTTTTGTAATATCCCCTTTTATTATACTGAGATTCTCACATTCTGAAAAATCATTTCTCCATGAGTTTCCAAGTTCATCTTCTAAGTAAACCAATTTTATATGCAGCATATTTTTGAATTAAAATTGAATGTATTTCGCCGGAACTTCATCTGTTAACCAAACATTATTTTCAGACAAATAAAATTTAAAACCATCCCGATGCATTTCGCCGCTTCTAACGGTCAAAATTTGAGCAACTCCTCTTCTACTTCCTACTTTAATGGCTGTTTCACGATCTTTAGAAAGATGTACATGCTGACGGCTCATTTTTTGTAAACCTTCTTTTTTAATGCTTTCCAAAAACTTAGCAACTGTTCCGTGATATAAATATTCTGAAGGCTCTGTTTCGTTTAAATCTAATTCAACCGAAATCGAATGTCCCTGACTTGCTCTTATTTTCGTTTTATCTTCATTAAAAGCAAAACGCTTTTTATCGTTATTTACTACTACATAATCCAGAAGTTCTGAATTTAATGTTTTTCCTTTCTTATTACATTTTGTAATCAACTCCTCAACATCTGCCCAACCGTTTTCGTCTAATTTTAATCCAATCTTTTCTGGTGAGTGTCTAAGTATCAAACTCAGGAACTTACTCACATCTTTTGTTATTTTCTCATTCATTATTATTATATTTTTTTCTAGAAGTCATATACAACGACTTAAACATCATTATTTGAAAGTGTTTTGAGAATAATAGGTTCTATCATCTCCCACTTTCCGCCTGCTAAACCACAGCCAATTCTTGGCATATGAATGCTGGCATTATTTTCTTTTGCAAACAAAGACACTTCTTTCAAGCCATCTTCTATAGCATTATATCGTATTGGAGCATTTCCATTTTCATCTTTATTGATTTTATGCTGACCAATTAAATTTGCTACCCAAAGATCTTCTTCTACCTGAACAAACTGAACTTTACCCAATTCAAAACCATCTTTAGATTTAAACCATTCTCTATATTGATTTTCCGGTTTTTTCCATCTTTTTGAAATCGCCATAACAAATCCTTTTCCCCAACCTCCAATATCATTACAGATATGCACAATGATTTTATTATCTTCTGATTGAGGAGCCGTTGCGTCTCCTTTTGTATATTGAATATCTTTCATTTTTCTAAACTTATTCTAATTCATCCCTAACTTCCATCAAAGCAAAACCCAGCAAATTCAAGCCTTTCCACTTCTTCGGAGTCAAAACATCTTTGTGATCACCAGCCATCCCGATTCCCCAAATCGCATCTACAGGACTTGCTTCTACTATTACTCTGTCTTTTGTATTGAGTAAAAAAGTTTTTAACTCCGGATTTTGACTGAATTTATGGTGATTCCCTTCTTTCACAATGTCAAATCTGGCGGCTAACCAAAGCGTTTCATTATAATTCTTTACTTCGCGACCTAACTTTTTGGCTTCGGCAGGAGAATTGGCTTTAATGATTTTTTCTAAAACTACATTGTCCTTAAACAATTCGGCTTTTTTGGCCATCATCCAATGTTCTGCAGTTTTGTAGATCACTTTATCGACTTCGAAAGAACTTAACCACCATTGACTAAAACAGGTTTTCGAAATACTTCCGTCTTTATTGGGCTGATGTCCCCAGAAAAACAAAAACTTACTTTCTGCGGCTGTATTTTCTATAGTATATTTCATTTTTTCTATTTATTGAAACAAAGAAGTTATCTGTTTAAAATCTTTAGAATCAGGTGAAAATGATCCGTAAATTTCCTTAAACTCTGTTGTTAAATGTTTAAACTCATAATCTTGTTCTAGCTGATCCATGCAGGTTACAACCAAATTTCTTTTTGCATTAAAACTGTAAGCTGCATCCAACTTTAAACTGTAATTTAAAAGCTCATAATCTAAATCGCCTGTTCGAAATTCTCTTTGAAAATCATTGTAAACACAGGTTTCTTCTTCGTTATTTTTTAATTTTAACTCTCTTTCATTTGCCATCCAGCCGCTTCCATGTCGGGTTGAATAACTTCTGGTAACATAATAAACCTCAACATCTTCGATTTTTAATTTCTGGCAGATTTCAGATGCATTTTTTGAAGTTGTATTCGCATAAGTTACATTCGGAAAAACACCGTGATCCATGTCGAGTAAAATTCCCTGGCTTCCTTCAAAAATCAGGTTCTCATACTTTTCTAAAAAACTGTAATCACTGATATTCCATTTTATTTTATCGATGATTTCCAGATAATAATCTACTTCTGCATCGATTTCACTTTCATTTAAAAAACCGTAGTAATAAGCGATTTTTTGCAATTTCTCCAAGAGCATTTGTCTTGGCGCGATCAAATCTATGGCGTACAATTTGTACTGACCTTCGTTACGTTTCATTGTGGCCCCAACACCTTTTCCGCAAGTTCCGTGATCCAGATTTCTTACGTTGTTTCGGTTTTGCCAAACATCAAACGGAGTTGTTATTTTCGCTAACGGATGAATATGTAGTTCCACATTTCCGCCTTTTTCATCGAGTTCTTCTTTTTCATTAAATAAAAAAACGGGGTGAATCGTGCAATGTTCGCTATAATAAGAAGGCAAACCGCGAAGTGCTCCGCTGGCAAAACTCGAATGAACGTGCTTTTTGTCGTCAATCATTACAGTATGTGCCGCTTGTTGTCCGCCTGAAAACCGAATAACTATAGATTCAGGATTTTGCTTCGCCAGAAAATCTGTTGTAATTCCTTTCCCTTCATCACCAAATCCTAAACCTATAACTATTTGAGCTGTTTTCATTTTAATATTTTTTTAAACACATAGAAACATAGCTTTACAGAACCTAAA
Source organism: Flavobacterium sp. MEB061 (assembly GCF_000834715.1). Classification (NCBI taxonomy): domain Bacteria; kingdom Pseudomonadati; phylum Bacteroidota; class Flavobacteriia; order Flavobacteriales; family Flavobacteriaceae; genus Flavobacterium; species Flavobacterium sp. MEB061. Next base: position 10,617 of record NZ_JXQR01000004.1, read on the forward strand.
AAGGCGTTCCACTTATAATAAATCGCATAGCATTATGTGAAATGCGTTTTCAAATTTTTAATTTTTAATTAAAAAACTAAAGCATTTCTATATTATCTAATCCGTCAAGCGGAATTGTTCCTAAACCTAAACCAGAATTTTTATGTTTATCACAAATGATTTTCTTGATTACATTCGGGATTTCCTTGTGATCTTCAATAGACAAACAGTTTTCTCCCAATAATTCTTTCCAGGCCACATTTGCTCTTACCGCCTGATCAGAATGTAAAACGCTGATATGATACACTTCGTAGCGTTTTTGAGCTTCTTTTAATAATTCGACAGAAGTATACGTTTGCTGTCCAGAACCCATAATTTCTTTTATGGCAGATGCCGGAAGTGTTGGTAAATTTGGTTCGTCACCAACGGTAAACAACAATCCTTTTTGACCTCTTTTTTCGAAAGCATCGGTTTTGGTATGAAAAGCGGCAAAATACCACGCCAAAAGATAACTTTCTCCAGCGTTTCCTCCGCCTCCACCTTCGATATACGTTCTCGTTAACCACATATCCAATTCTTCATCTCCAGATTCAAATTGTCCAACCTGAAGCGGAAATCTGTCGCATTCGTGATCTCCAATTCCTAAAAATAAAAGTGCCGGATCCGGAACTCCTCCCTGAATAATTCCGCCCATTAATTTCGGAAGTCCATCCTTAATCAATTCATGCGGAATATGCCCCATACTTCCCGTAACATCCAGTCCTAAAATAATTGGAACTGTATTTGGGTGAACTTCTGAATCTCTGGCTTCTCTAAACGTAATGCCGTTCGGATTCATAGATTCATGTGCCATATGCAATGAATTTTGCGTAAAAATTTCACTTGCTGATTTTTTTCCGTAACCTGCTGCTTCGGCTCTGCTCAAACGAGCGCCTAAATCGTATCTTGTACCTCCCATGATTAAAATGTTTTACCAAATAAATATTCAAATCTCTTTTTTGTCACTTCAAACTGAATATTTAAATTTCTGATTGTTAATGATAATTCCATATCTTTTTGTACAAACGCTTCCGGTTGAAAGTCGGCAAAAGTCAAACTATTCTTGTCAAGCGGACTAATATCGATAAGGCCTTCCTGCTCTCTTTCGAGTCTTTTTATTTTTAATTCGATGTCTTCAACTCGACGTCTGTAAATTAATTCAGAATCTTCACCAATGGTTTTGGCTCTGTCTTCTCTAATCTGATCATTGTTTCTTTTTAAAGACTCAATAAATCTTGGTTTTAAATCATCGCTCATAATTTCTAGTTGTTTGGTTATAGTTTTTTTGCTTGGGGTTTTCTTTGTTTCAGGTTTCAAGTTTCAAGTTGCTTTGGATAACTTGAAACCTGAAACATATTTACATAGTTAATTTAACTACTGTTACACTTTCGCCTTCGAAGTCTTTTACTGAATTCGTTGTAAATATTTTGTCGAAACAATCTAAAACTTCAAATCCTTTATTAAAGATTCCGTGGCTTACGGCTAAGTATAATTTTCCGGCATTTTTCTTTTTTAATTCTTCGGCTAAGCCAACAAAAGTTCCGCCGCCGTCGCAAATGTCATCAACAATTAAACAATCAATTCCGTTTAAGTCATCTTCGTATACTTTAAAACCAGATAATTTTCCGGTTTTTACATCGCGGCTTTTACTGCATTCTACAACATCAACTCCGCCTAAAAACTCAGACACTTTGTAGATTTTTTTAAGAGCACCACCATCCGGAGAAATTAATTTTACGTTTTCTCCAATTATATTTAAAACTTCTTTGATGAAAGTATGATTCGGAATCACTTCACAATTGTTTACCAATGCCGGAGTGACCTCAGAATGCGCATCAAAAACAAAAACTTTATTCAGTTGAAGTCCGTTGATGATATCTGCATACACTTTTACAGAAAGAGATTCTCCTTTTATCATAACACGATCTTGTCTTGCAGCCGGAAAATACGGAATAAACAAATCGATAACTTTAACATCCATTCTACGCAAAGCATCTACAGTAATACACAATAAACCCAAATCGTTGAATGAATTTAATCGGTGTGTAATTGTTACTTTCTGATTATGATCAAAATCCGGATTGATTTTAATATGTGGTTCTCCTCCAGAAAATGTAAAACTTTGAAATTTGATTTCTTCCTGATTCGTTACAGGAGTGAATTTTGGGTCTAAATTTAGTATCATGGTTTTTTAGTTTGCGTTAATTATACGCAAATATAGATTTAATTATTTAATAAACAATTTTATTTTGTGTAAAATTTACGCAAACATGCTTTTTTTATTCTTTAGCTACAGATTTTCAACGATTAAGATTATTTTTTTTCACCATTAAGATATTAAGTTTCATTAAGCAGTATACTTAATTTTCTTAATATCTTAATGGTGAAAAATTTTACACTTTTATGTTAGTTATCGTCAGCAGCTTCTTTAAAATATTCTTTGGCTACTTTTTGAGCAATTAGTTTTCGTTTTTCTTTTAAGGCTTTATCTTCGCTGTCAAAGGCTTTTACCATTTTTTGGCCTTTGGTTCCTACTCTGCCGTATTGAACAATTATCGTATTACCTTCTGTACAAATTTCCCAAAACTTATTACTTCCGTTTGAGGTATTCAGGTATCTTTCAAAATTAGTATTCGCGTTAGTTGCCGTTTCAGAATTATTTTCTGAGACGTTGTTTTCGATTTCGATAGTCGTTTCTTCCATTTCAACATCATCAAAAAACGACTGATTGTGCAACGCTGCCCCAATCATTTTTAAAACTCTTGGTTTGTTTTCAATCCAGTCTTTCGAATAAATCTGGCAAACCGTCCAACCGTTGGCTTTTAGAATTTCCGGCCTTAAAAGATATTGTTCCAGAATATCGTTATTCGCATAATGAAGATCATCGTCAATCATAATTCCCAAAACAAATTCTTCGTCTTCCACCGCTTTCTTGATTCCTAAATGGCATTTAAATTTACTTTGTCCAATATTTTGCGTGGCGAAGTAGCCCATTTTCTCTACTTCTGCCTGAATTTGATTGGCGATTAAACTCGAAGTTTCAATTTTGTTTTTACTGTTTATCGAATTCAAAACATTATTTGCCGCTTCCAATTGTCCCAAACTAATCAGTTCCGCATATTGAAGGTATTTTCTAAAGTAATTTGCGCCTTCGTTGTATTCGTTTTTAATGTCTGTGTATTTTATAGAACTGACGACGCACATACTTTTCTTGGCCCTGGAGAAAATTACATTCAAGCGTTTTTCACCGCCACGTTTGTTAATTGGTCCAAAATTCATCAGCATTTTCCCCGTTGGGTTATAACCGTAACACGTACTCATAATAATAATGTCGCGTTCGTCTCCCTGCACATTTTCGAGGTTTTTCACAAAAAGTCCAACAAACTGGTTGTTTTCGATACGCTTGTATTCTTCTTCAATCAGGTTTTCAAAAACTTTATCATCAATACAAATATTTTCGATCGCCGTTTCGATTTCGTTTTGCTGTTCCATCGAAAAAGCAACAATCCCAATACTTTGCTCTTTATTCTGAATTAAAAGTTCGCGAACCATATTGGCAATATATTGCGCTTCCAAAGTATTCGAACGGGCATTATAAATTCCTTTTTGAATATAATGATAGGATATTGGTTTAGAAAATAAGTGATCAAGATTGTTTTTCGCCTCTTTTACATCATTCACAACAATCGCTTCGCCCACTTTGCTGTGATCTTTTAAATCAGGAATCGTCAACAATTTACTATCGTAAAAGGAAGCATTCGAAAAACCAATCAAAGCTTCGTGTTTACTACGGTAATGCCAGCCCAACATAATCGACGGAAATTTGCGTGCGCCCTGTGTCAGGAAACTATCGGCATCTAAAGAGAAATAATCATCATCATCCTCTGTGGCGTCCTTCCATAAATCGTCCTGGTTTCCGGAGGAACTTCCGAAGAAATTACTTGGCGGCATTTGCATTTCATCTCCAACAATAATGGTTTGTTTGGCTCGGTAAATGGGCACCAATCCTTCTTCGAGCGTAATCTGACTCGCTTCGTCAAAAATGACAACATCAAAATAGTTTTCATCAACCGGTAAAGTATCTGAAACGCTCAACGGACTCATTAACCAAACGGGTTTTATTTCGCGGATAATCTGTCCCGAATCTGAAGACGCTAATTCGCGAATCGATTTAAATCGGATGCTTTTGCTGAATTCATTTTCCAGAATTTTTCTTCCTTCGGTAATCGATCTTTTACTTTCTTTTTGTTCCGATGTCATTCCGGAAACCGACATTTCAGACGTTAAAATCAGTTCTTTTAAATTGCTGACTTGTTTTGCAATAATGTATTTTCCGTTTAGTTCTAATAAATCGGCATACATTCTTTTTACTTTTTCGATAGAAGTATGCAGCAAATCCATGTTGAATTTTTTATGCGTGTAATTAATCGCATAATATTTTTCCAGTGATCTTTCTGCCAAAGTAATTTTTAAATGATCGAGCGGAATTTTCGTTCCTTTCAATAATTGAATGACCGACGGATTTACATCTTGTATTTCATCAAAAAAAGAGGCGTACAAGTCAAAATAAGCTTTCTTGGTATTGATCGCTGTAATTTCGTTTTCAATAGCTGATAAACTTAAATTCTCATAGTTTTCGATACTGTCACACAAAGACGAATTTACTTTTAAAAACAGATTCTTAATTTCCGAAACTTCTTTTCTTTCTTCTGCATTCAGGTTTTTGGCAAACTCTAGAATCGTGGCGTCTAGTTCTTTTTTAAGTGTTTCTGTATGGTATTTTAATTCGAATAAATCACCTAAATTGTAATTACTTTCAAAATCGTTTTTTAAAGTATTAAATTTCTCTTCAAGCTCAAATTGCGCAATATAATTTTCTAAAACAACTGATAAACTTGGTTTTACAGCATGTTTATTAAGATCATAAACGGCAAGAATTTCGTTTTTTGTCTTCTTAAAATCAGAACTTATAAAATTAAAAAAGCTGTTTTCGTTTTTTCTGATGATTTCCAAAGCCGTTTTAGCTTCGGTTTCAGATATTGTATTTGTCCAATACGGATATTGTTTTGCCAGTTTTTCGATATCAGATCGTAACTTCAATAAAGTCTGAACATCTTTTTCCAACGATCTGAAAAGCGCACTGTTTGGTTCTAATAATTCGGCAACATTATTATCAAAATAAATAAAAGTCCCAATTGCTTTTCGAAGGAATTTATGAATCTCAAAAAACGTGTCTACTTTTGGCGGAATAGAAACAAAATCAAGTCGTTCTGAAATATTTTCTAATAATTCCTGACTGTTTTCTAAGTCCTTTTTTAAATCTGAAATATGCTGGTATTTACGAAACGCATCCATTTTTAAAAAGCGGAACGGATGCACAGAGAAAAACTCAGACTGATTGGTTTCCAGATTTATCGCAAATAATTTCTCGAATAATTCGTGGTTTTTGTTCCAGTCTTCTAATCCTGCCCTGTCGTCGAGCGTGTTTAAATTGTCTAATAATGCTTTGTGTGAATTCGAAATCAAAACATCAAAAATAGATTTGATAGTAAGATTGGTTTCAGAATCGATTCTGGCATTCATAAATTCATGAAAAATTGCTACTTTATTGATTTCAGCATCAATTTTCTCAACGAGTTTATTTCGCGTTTTTGCTATGGCTTCAAAATTATTTTTGGATGCTGTAAAGTCATTGAAAGTTTGTTTCAGATCAAAAATAAATTCTTTTTTATCTGCCTGCGAATCGTGAATTAAACAGCATAAATCATCTAATCCCTGATTTTTAAGTCGGTAAAAAACGACATCTAGTGCAGCACGTTTTTCGCAAACGAACAAAACTTTTTTATCATTTGCCACATAATTAGCAATTAAGTTGGCAATGGTTTGCGATTTTCCTGTTCCCGGCGGACCTTGTATAATATAGCTTTCTCCAGATTCTGAATATTTTACGGCATTGTTTTGCGTAGGATCGCTCGCCACAACATTAAACGTTTTGGTAAAACTATTTCCGGATTCCAGTTCATTTTTAAAATCTTTTTGTGCCAATGAATTAAACAAACTCTTGAAAACATTATTCTCAACGTCATTTTCAATGACCTGATTGTAATCGCGAACCAAAGACATTTTTTTATAATTAAAATTGCCTAAGATTAAATTACAAGTATCAAATTCCCAACGGAAAGGATTTACGTCGCCTTCATCAAGCTGATAAAATTCTCTTTCGATGGTTTTATTTTCATTAAAAAAATGCGGATTCTGTTTGATATCACTATTTATCAGATATTCTAAAGATGAAGCCTGTTTGAAAACATAATTCCGAAACAACTCTAAACCATACGGCTGATAATTTTCGGGTTTATAAGAATAATTCAGGCTTCGTTGATCCTGAATCGCTTCTCGTTTTTTGGAACGTTTATTAAACTGCGTCAGAATTTGTTTTGCCTGCGAATGAATCAGTTTTATCTTGGGTTTTTCAATATAATCCAGAACAATTCCCGAACTGTTTTTCTCGACTTGAATTCTTAATAATTCATAGATTTCTTCAATTTTAGTTTCAGAAAGCTGAATTCTTTCGGGCAAACGAATATCATATAAATCTTTTAGCATGTTGGCCAAAACAGGATTTATCTCGACTTCAGAATCCAGGAATTCCAATGTATAATCGTCTTTCACTCCTTTTTTCTTTGTTAGTGTAACCGATGCCAAAAGCAAAGGCGAAACTATTTTTTCTGAACTATCTTCTTTGGTATTGAACCAGTTCAGGTTGCACAAAACGAGTTTTAATTGACTAAATCCGTATTCGTTAATGTCTTTATTGGCTTCTAAACGAATTTTATCAAGCGTGGGAACGATATACGTATTGTCTTGAAATTCTAAATATTTATTGAGCGAAATGGTACTGGTGTTGCTGATTTTTTTGGAGATTTCAGCATTCCAGTAAAAAATAGCATTGGGATCGATATTCTCATAATTCAACGCTTGCGGAACGGATGAAACGGTAAGATTCAGGAATTTTAAATTCGGCTGAAAATACAAAAGTCGGTTTCGTTTGCTGTTATCAAATAATCGGTTTCGAAGTTTCTCGTGAATAAACTGATTTTTATTCTGAACTTTTGCGTCGATTAAATGTGATAAATCATATTCGGTTTCAGGATTATAATCTCTGTAATTCTGGAGTTTTTCTACAATTTCGTTTAAATCCTTCCAGCGATTTTCGCGATTCAATTCCGTCATTCCCAAAATAATATTGGCAATTGCAGGATTTATTTTGCTGTTCAGGAAGTACATTTTCTTGCGATATTCTACAAAACGTTTTACATCTTCAATATCTGTAAAATCAAACTGCAAAGCGATACTCGCCAGAATCATTCCCAAAACAAAAATATCTGTCAACGGATCATGATGGTCAAATTCAAACTCAAAACAACTGTAATCTTTTACATAAACCGGTTTTTTAGAATCTTCTAAATCATCTTCAGAAACACTTTTGTCACTGTATTCTCTTTTTACATTTTCTCCAATTTCGGTCGTATTAAAATGTTCGCCCGAAATTTCAAATGCTCTGCTTTTACTTTTAAAGAATGCCGAAATTACTTTCGAATTATCTTGTATTTCGAAAGCATTATCCAAAATATGAAAATGTTGATTTTCGATATAAATCGCCGAAATATCCTGCAGCGACGCCACTTTTCCCTGATTATGAATAGTTGCAACCGTTTTTAACAAAGGCATTATTATGGCAATAATATCATCGTTGGCAAATACTCCTTTTTGAAAGTTTTCGGTAATAAATTGATAAAAAGCGGATTCCTTTATTGGTGTAATCATCTTAATAAGTGTTTTCTAAGTCTGATTCTAAAATAGTATTTAAGGTAGAAGTGCAATTTTGGGCAAATGCTTTATAGGTTTTCTCGGTAAGATTCAGTTCTTTTTTGAGAATCGTTTTCATTTCATCTTCTAAACTTAATTGTTCCGAAATATCCAGAATATGCCCGATAAATGCTTCTTTCAAATCCGGATCGCACAACGCAAAATCGAGCATTACGTAAGCATAATATTCTTTTAGGTTTTTCTTGCTGTTTTCTATTTTCAGTTTGAAGGCATCGTCTATAAAAGCGTCTGTTTTTTTATCTGAATTGGAAAAATATTGTTTGTAAAGTGCGTTACAATATTCAGATTGCGTCCATTTTGGTTTTAAAATAATCGAGATTAATTCTTTTGTAATATCAAAAACCAGCTTTTTATTAAATAAATTGAGTTGATGCAAATCGGTTTTTCCGGAAATAATCTTTTCTACTTTCGAATAAAAATTGGCATTGTCATTTTCGAAAATTTCCAGAGATTTGGCTCTGATAAAATTCTCCGGATGTGTTTCTCCGTCAGAACCTTTTTCTATTCTTTCTAAAATTTCATTGGCTTGTTTCAGATAACTTTCTGCCGAAACTTTTTCTAAACCTGTATTTAATTTTACTAATGTCTGTATTGTAGTTTCCAGACTTCCGCTGACTTTTAAAGCACCTAAATCACAATATAATTCGGTATAAAGCTGATACAATCTTGCAGTTTCGTAATAAAACAATTCGCTGTTATTATCGCTTGCAATGGTATTGATAATTCTGTTGGTGATTTCAAAATCGCCATTTTCCATATTAAACAACAAAATATGCGACAATTCATGTCCGAACAAAACCAGTAATTCGTCTTCGTTTAGCAATTTTAATATCGTTCCCGATAAAATAATGTGGGCTTCGTTTTCAAAAAAAACAACTCCGGCATTATTATCCGTACTCTGCGATTGATAAATCGTAATCGGGACGATGATTCCTAATTTATCTTTTGCCTTGTTTAAAATTTCATAAACTTTCGATTCCGTTTCCGGATCTATTCGATAAGAGTTCTTTAATAAATCGGTTTTAAAGGCTTCTTGCTGTTCTGCTTTTACTTTTTCTTCAGAAAACCAAGACCAGGTTTTGTCTTGCTTTTTAAAATAATCTCTTAAATCAGAATGGAATGGAAATGGTTTGATCATTATATTTAGTTTAAGCAAATTTTATTTCAAAATGGAAGCCTCTTTCTATCAAATCATTATATTTCAATTTATTGAACTTAAATAATTTTGCCGGGCGACCGCTTTTTATGGGCGAAAATTTGTCTGTTTCTTCTAAAAATCCGTAACTCAATATTTTTTTTCTGAAGTTTCGTCGGTCAATTTCTTTTTCTAAAATCGTGCAATACAAATTTTCAAGATCCGAAAACAAGAATTCTTCGGGAAGTAAATCAAAACCAACAGGCTCGTAAGTAAGTTTGGCCTTTAATCTTGAAATCGCTTTTTTGATAATTAAATTATGGTCGAATGCCAAAGAAGGAATTTCGTCTATTTTGTACCATTGTACTTTATCGGCATCTGTATCTGCTTTAATTTCAAGATTTGAAGCATCAACCAAAGCATAATAAGCAACAGAAATAACACGATTTCTGGAATCCCTGAAAATATCATCTCCAAAGGTGTAAAGCTGTTCCATGAACTTTAATTCCACATTGGTTTCCTCATGCAACTCCCTGATTACAGCGTTGCTCAACGATTCCTCATTTTTTACCAAACCGCCCGGAAGCGCCCAGTATTTTTCGGCAGTACCAAATTTTTGTTCTATTAAAAGCACATATAAACTGTTGTTTTTATATCCAAAAACAATGGCATCAACTGCGATTCTAATATTTTGAAAATTTTCCATAATCCTAAATCATAATTAAACAAATATAACGAATGAGAGTCAATTTTATAATTTTATCGTTTAGTATAAAATTATAAAATTGACTCTCATGGAATAATTATATCTTTTTTAATTTACGGTCACATTTTTCTTTGGGCTTACAGTACAACTGCCTCCTTCTTTTGAAAGCGTGACATCTGCCCTAACTTCAAATGTTCCTGCGGTAGTATAAGTATGCGATATTGCTCCGGTAGCACTGTTTAAGGTTTGAGCAGGAGTTCCATCACCAAAAGTCCACTTTACAGAGCTTACAGTATTGCTCCCACTATATTCTATTGAATAATTAATTATTTTAGAATTAGTTCCATCTGCTGAATGTTTTAATGACGTTAAAATTGAATCTCCAAAACAATCTATAATCACATCATCATCTTTTTTACTGCATGAATTAGCTACAAAAACTACTGCGATTAGCATTAAAATAATTTTAATCTTTTTCATTTTCCAAAATTTAATGGTTTCTCTATCAAATATATTCTTTAAAGAGCAAAAAAACTACAACCTATTTCCTAAAAACAACTTTAATTCTTTAGAAATAGCTTCAAAAAAAGAATTTAAATTATTGTTTTTAGCGGTCAATAAGTATACAAATTCCTCAGGAACGTGAAAACTATTCCATACCAACTGTAATTTGTTTTCTTTAATATATTTTCTCGCATTACAATTCCAGGTTATCGCAAGTCCCGAATTTTTAGACAGCATTTCCAACATTTCAGATTCTGATGGAATGATATAATTAGGAACCATAGATGGTCTTTTTTTACTGAAAGCATGCAGCCAGAATAACTTGATATGCGGAATTCTTGCATCATGACTGTACCATTTTTGGTTGTTAAGCCATTTTTCAGTTTCGGTATAATTATCTGCTTTTAGTTTCTGGCGGAATTCTTCGATATTTAAATTCATTGGCGCCACCATAATCAGTTTAATTTTACCAACGATTTCATAAATAGTATCGAATGTATCATATCTTTTTGTGGTAATGGCAAAATCGAGTTTCTTGGCATCGACAAGTGCAAAAAGCGCATCATCTTCGGCAAACGTAAAATCAATAAAATCAAATTTGGAGATCAAAATACTTCCACAGCTGTTGAATAAATCTTTTGAAACACCAACAGAAATTAACCGCACAGAATCTTCTGCTTTTGCCCTGAATCCGTTTTCAACAGTTTCTAATCTATCGAGCGCATCTATAATTAAATTATTCAGTAACTTAGCGTACTCTGTTGGTTCTACGCCTTTAGATTTTCGGTTAAATAATTTATAACCTACATGCGCTTCTAACATAGCTATTTGCTGACTAACCGCGGGTTGGCTCATAAACAACTCTTTTGAAGCGACAGAAAAATTTCCATTTTTATATACAGACTTAAAAGTTCTGTACCATTCCAAATTTACCATGATATAACTTTATTTATAACAAACATAGTTTATTTTATTTTTACTAATATCACATAAACCGTAAATTTGATCAAAATTTAAACATTGATAATAAGACATGAAAAAAATCGCATTAATCGCAATAATCGTATTAACAGCTGGCTTTTCGGCAACAGCTCAAAAAACAAAAAAGATGAAAAAAGTATTATTTGTTGTGACCAGTAATGATAAACTGGGCAATACGGGAGAAAAAACCGGATTCTGGTCAGAAGAATTTGCGGCTCCTTATTATGAACTATTAGATAAAGGTGTAGAAATTACCATCGCATCACCACTTGGAGGTCAGCCACCAATTGACCCAAAAAGTGCAGATCCATCATCAGCAACAGAAGACACCAAACGTTTTGATGCTGATAAAACATTACAGGAAAAATTAAAAAATACGCATAAACTTTCGACAATAAATCAAAAAGATTATGATGCTGTTTTTTATCCTGGAGGTCACGGTCCGCTTTGGGATTTAGTTGAAGATAAAAGCTCAATTGCATTAATTGAATCTTTTTACACGCATAAAAAACCAGTAGCTTTTGTTTGTCACGCTCCAGCCGTTTTGAAAAACGTAAAAGTAAATGGTGAATTTTTAGTGAAAGGTAAAAAAGTAACCGGTTTTACCAATGAAGAGGAAGAAGCTGTTGGTTTAACCAAAGTTGTTCCGTTTTTATTAGAAGATGCTTTAACTCAAAATGGAGCAAAATTCTCAAAAGGTCCAAATTGGGCTCCTTATTCTGTAGAAGATGGTCTTTTAATTACAGGACAAAACCCAGCTTCGTCTAAATTGGTCGCTGGTAAATTATTGGAAAAATTAAAATAAGATGCTAGGGACTAAGGTTCTAAGTTACTAAGATTTTGGAAATCTTTAAAAAACTTAGAACCTTAGTATATCAGAAATTATTAATAAAAGATCTACGTTGCTAAGATTAAAAAACTTAGAACCTTAGCAACTTAGCATCTCAGAAACTCAAAAAAAATGCTAAACTTTGAATTATATAATCCGACAAATCTAATTTTCGGAAAAGGACAAATTGAAAAACTTTCGACTTTAGTTCCAAAAGATGCTAAAATATTATTGGCGTACGGCGGTGGAAGTATTTTTAAAAACGGAATTCACGAACAAGTAATCAAGAATTTAAAAGGTTTTGATATTGTTGAATTTGGAGGAATTGAGCCAAATCCGCATTTTGAAACGTTGATGAAAGCCGTTGAAGTTATCAAAGCAGAAAAAATCGATTTTATTCTGGCTGTTGGCGGCGGATCTGTTATTGATGGTGTGAAATTTATTTCGGCAGCCGTAAATTTTGACGGAAACCCACTTGATATTTTACAAAAACGTTTGTTGATTAAAGAAAATGCAGTGCCTTTTGGAACTATTTTGACTTTGCCTGCAACGGGAAGCGAAATGAATTCCGGATATGTCGTAACAATTAAAGCTACTCAGGAAAAATTAGCTTCTGGCGGAAGTGCTTTGTTTCCTAAATTCTCTATTTGTGACCCAACCGTAATTGAATCGTTGCCAAAAAGACAATTGCAAAACGGTGTTGTAGATGCTTATACACATGTAATGGAACAATATTTAACGTATCCGCACGAAGGTTTTTTACAAGACAGAATTGCCGAAGGAATTTTACAAACGTTAATTGAAGTTGGTCCAAAAGTGGTAGAAAACCCAACAGATTATGCATTGGCATCCAACTTTATGTGGAGCTGCACGATGGCTTTGAACGGATTGATTCAAAAAGGAGTTCCGTCTGACTGGGCAACTCACATGATTGGCCACGAATTAACCGCTTTATATGATATAGACCATGCCAGAACTTTAGCTATTATTGGCCCAAGTTTATACACGGTAATGTTCGAAACTAAAAAAGGAAAACTGGCACAATACGGAAGAAGAATCTTCAACCTAACAGGTTCTGATGACGAAGTTGCCAAAGAAGCGATCAATAAAACAGTTGAATTTTTCCACACCATGGGAATGGATACTAAACTGTCTCAATATACAGATGATTACACCAACACAGCAGATTTTATTGTAAAACGTTTTGATGAAAGAGGCTGGAAAGGTCTTGGCGAAAACCAATTGGTAACTTTAGATAAAGTAAAATCGATTGTTGAGCTTAGCTACTAAGGAATAAAATTCCAAAATTTTTAAATTCCAAATTCCAATTGCACACATAGTTATTGGAATTTGGATTTTTTTATTTGAAGCTTAAATATTTAGTTTGAAGCAATTGGAATTTGGAATTTAAAAAATTTGGAATTTAGAAAAAAAGGCGTTCTTAAAATATTTAGGAACGCCTTTTTAAAATACTAAAACAAAACTAACTAACTCAATTTTTGCTAAACTCATTAAAATTCTAATTTATAAACACTTATAACGTAAGGATTGAATTATTATTGTGCAAAGCATAAAATATTTTTGATAATTATTTAGAACTAGCTGAAAACCATTGTTTACAGACCTTGTTTTTAAATTTCTTAAATCAGATTTTGTATTATTACTACATTATTAAGTACTTTTGCTTTAAATTATTAAAATAATGAGCGAAAAATTAAAGTTTGCAGTAATTGGAGGAGGGAGTTGGGCAACGGCAATTGCTAAGATGTTATGCGTAAATCTTTCAGAAATAGCTTGGTATATGCGTAATGATGCTGCAATAGAGCACATTCAAAAATACAAACACAATCCAAACTATTTAAGTTCAGTCGAATTTGACACTACTAAACTTAAATTAACCAACAATATAAACGAAGCAGTTGAATATGCAGATTATGTAATTTTTGCTATTCCGTCTGCTTTTTTAGATGCTGAATTAAAAAATCTGACTGTTTCTTTAACAGATAAAATAATCTTTTCAGCTATTAAAGGAATTGTTCCTGAAACGAGTTTAATTGTTGGAGAACATTTTCATATTCAATACGACATTCCTTATTACAATATTGGGGTTATTACCGGTCCTTGTCACGCAGAAGAAGTAGCGTTGGAAAGACTTTCGTACTTAACCATTGCGTGTGGCGATCCGGACAAAGCCAGCATTGTAGCAAAATCTTTATCAGGAAATTATATTAAAGCCAAAATCTCAGACGATATTATCGGAACTGAATATGCAGCGATGTTGAAGAACATTTATGCCATTGCAGCCGGAATTGCGCACGGTTTAGGTTATGGTGATAATTTCCAATCAGTAATGATGAGTAACGGAATTCGTGAGATGAAGAAATTTATCAGAAAAGTGCATAAAATGAAACGTAACATCAATGACTCGGCTTATTTGGGCGATTTATTGGTTACAGGATATTCCGTATTCTCCAGAAACAGAATGTTCGGAAACATGATTGGAAAAGGCTACACTGTAAAAAGTGCGATGATGGAAATGAGTATGGTTGCCGAAGGTTATTACGCCACCAAAAGTGCTTATAAACTAAATCAGGGTTACGGTGCCAAAACGCCTATTATCGACGCCGTTTACAGCATTTTATACGAAGGAAAAGATGCTAAATCTGTATTTAAGAAACTGACTGAGTCTTTGGATTAAAGAAAAAAGAGTATAGAGAAAAGAATATAGACTTTTGTTTATGACATAAAAAAAGAGCCAAGATCTAAATAATTAGTCTTGGCTCTTTTTTCTTTTACTATTTTGTAAAGTCTATTTTCTTTATTCTATTCTCTATTTTCTTTACTTCACCATAACTCCTTCAACAAACAAAATCGGCACTTCTTCCGTATTATTTTCGCTAATTAGGTTAGATTTGAAAATGAATTTCTTGTCGTATAGAGTATTTCCGATGAAGAAAGTCACCATGAATTCATTATTTAAAACCAATAGGCTTTTTTCGATCATTTCAATTTTTACTACTGAAACTGCCGGAACTTCAACAAAAGCGTGGCGTAAAACAGATGTTTTTTTCATTTCGCCATCAATAGTTCCAAATGCTTTTGAAACTACCATAACGCTGTCGAGATTAAAGTCGCTATCGTTTACAAGATAAGCGTACCACACTTTCTCCATAAAATCGTCGCTCCATTCCTGAACGGCGGCTAAAAATACGTTTTCTACTTCGGGGATTGTTATATCTTTTTTCATCTTTATTTAAAGCTTTAAAACCTTTGTCAAAGTCTAAACTTCAACAAAGGTTTATTGTATTAATGAGAATTATATCTTCAGAATTAATCTGAAATCTACAATCTAATATCTAAAATTAAATATTGGCTTTGAATTGCTCTAAGAAACGAACATCGTTTTCGTAAAACATACGAATATCACCAATTTGGTATAATAACATTGCAATACGTTCTACTCCCATTCCGAAAGCAAAACCGTTAAATTCATCCGGATTGATGTCGCAATTTTTAAGAACATTCGGGTCAACCATTCCACAGCCACCAATTTCTAACCAGCCTGTTCCTTTTGTAATACGGTAATCAGTTTCTGTTTTTAGTCCCCAATAGATATCAATTTCGGCACTTGGTTCCGTAAATGGAAAGTATGACGGACGTAAACGGATTTTTGATTTTCCGAACATTTCTTTGGTGAAATAAAGCAATGTTTGTTTCAAATCTGCAAACGATACGTCTTTGTCAATGTACAAACCTTCAACCTGATGGAAAATACAGTGCGAACGTGACGAAATGGCTTCGTTACGAAATACACGTCCCGGAGAAATAGTACGAATTGGCGGTTTGTGATTTTCCATATAACGCACCTGAACAGATGATGTATGCGTACGCAATAACACATCAGGATTTGTCTGAATGAAAAATGTATCCTGCATATCACGCGCCGGATGATATTCCGGTAAGTTCAATGCCGTAAAGTTATGCCAGTCGTCTTCGATTTCCGGACCTTCGGAAACGTTGAAGCCAATGTTGGCAAAAATATCTATAATTTGATTTTTTACGATAGAAATAGGATGACGTGAACCAATAATAACAGGCTCTGATGATCTTGACAAATCTCCAAAAACACCTTTTACTTCTTGCTTGCTTTCAAGCTCTTCCTGAATAACTCTTACTTTTTCTTCAGCTACGGATTTTAAAGTATTTATTACTTGTCCGAAATCTTTTTTCTGGTCGTTTGGAATATTTTTAAACTCTGTAAAAAGTTCTTTTAATAACCCTTTACTACCTAAATATTTAATTCGGAACTGCTCTAAAGATTCTTTATTTTTATCATTAAAGGCTTTTGCTTCCTCTATATGCTGTTTTATCTTGTCTATCATTTTCCTTCAATAATTGAGAATACAAATTTACATAATTTGTTTCAAGTTTAAAGTCTAAAATTTAAAGTTTCCCTTCGCGGGTTACGATATTCATTTATAACTATTTTATTAAACTTATTTTGCTTTCGATTTCCCGGACTCTGCCCAGCCAAAAATCTATTCCCTCCTGATTTTTAACAACCTCTTTTTTAAAATTTGATGAAATAGTATTTAACTTTCCCCAGTTTCTTTGGTTATCTTTATCACGTTCCGCTTTTGTAGTGGGTTCTGTTCTGGTTCTCCAAAAATCAATATTTTTAAGATAATTTACTTTTAAATCTTCAAAATATTCTATCAATTTTTCTTTTGAATTAGGAATATATCCCGGACCATTGCAGCCACAAGAATGAAAAGCGATTCCAACAGAATATAAGCTTTTCATATGTTCCCATTTTTTTACATCATCTTTTTTTGGAGATTCAAAATCAAGTCCCATATTAGCCATAAACCCTCCACAATCCGGACACTTTACTTCCAGATCTGATTGTTTGCCTGTTTTTATGTCTTTAAAAAGTCTTCTTTTAAATGTTTTTCGACAATCAAAACAAGCATAATGAGGCTTATAAGAGGTCATTGCATATCTACACATTTCTTTCTTTTTAAGTGTTAGTTACAGACTGAATACTGTAAACTAAAAACTATTCAATAAATTCTCTTTCTAAAAAATAATTCACAATCGCTTCTTTCATTAAAACCGATTGTTCGCCTGCTTTTAGCGGTGGTAATTCTTCTTTTACTTTATAATGCGGCCATCCGTCTTCATCAAAATATTCGAATTCATAAAATCCGTAAGGCTCTAATAATCGGCAAATAGCGATGTGCATTAAGTTTAATTTTTCATCTTTTTTGAATTCTCTATGAATCTTTCCAAATTCCTGAACTCCGATTAGGTAAATAATGGCATCTAAATCTAAATCTTCGCCTTGCGAAAATTGATTTGAAAGTATATCGACGAGCTTTTCCCAACGCTCTTTTAATTGTGTATCTCTTGACATTTTTATTGAATTATAAATTATGAATTGTGAATTATAAATTCAAAAACCATAAAATTTAGTTTGCAAAGATACGGACTTCAAATCCAAAGACCTAAAATTAACGGTTTGCCTTATTGTATAGAGAAATTACCCACGGATTATACGGATTTAACTGGTTTACACAGGTTTTTTTATTCTTAAAGTATATTTTCAGCCACACCTTTTTTAATCTGTGTCAATCTGTTAAATCCGTATAATCTGTGGACTATAAAAAAAACCTCTGCGCCTTTGCATCTCTGAACATCTGCACCTTAAAAACTAGATAATTCTTTTATATTTGCGCCTCAATAAAACGACAGAAAATATGAGTGTTTTAGATATGATTTTGGGTGCGCTTTTAGCTTACAGTTTATACAAAGGAATTAAAAATGGGCTTTTTGTAGAAATTGCTTCTTTTATTTCTTTATTGCTCGGGATCTATTTAGCGATTAAATTTTCTTCTTTTATGACAGAAACAATCTCAAAACATGTTTCCTGGAATCCAAATACGATTCAGGTTACAGCTTTTCTGCTAACATTTATTCTGGTTGTAATTGGTGTTTACTTATTGGCGAAAGCCTTAACAGGAATTGCAGATTTTGCACAATTAGGCTGGCTGAATAAACTGGGTGGCGGATTTTTCAGAATCCTGAAAACAATCCTGATCGTAAGTATTGTAATTGCACTGTTTGAGAAAATAAATTTCGACAATACCTTTGCCAAACAAGAAACTTTAGACAAATCTATTTTTTATAATCCCATTAAAAAAGTAGCGGGTTTTGTTTATCCTTCTATCGAAAAATGGTACGAGGAATTTAAAGAAAACCATGTTAAGAAAACATCTGAAACCGAAAAGGAAAAAGAAACTGAAACTGAAAAACAAGAATAATTCATTAAGAAGCTATTCTTTTATTCGTCTTCATTAAGATGTTTCGGAAATAAATTTTTCAGAATAATCAACATCATTCCAATTACATTTACAGACGAAGTTGTCAATAAAGTAATCAATACATTTTCTGAAAGATTCAGATGCAGTAAATTATCATTGAAATATAAAATAGACACTACAGCCGCTAGCCAGAGAAAAATAATGAAGGCAAAAATATAGGTTAAATGCCTTCTAAGTCTGGTGTCTTCTAAAAAACGCCCTACTTTTGCGCTTCCTAATCTGTCTTCAAGAATCTGATTTTGCAGGCGCGCTTTGCTAAGGTCTTCAGGGGTTAATGAAGAACTATTTGCAATTGAAATTTGGTTAAGATTTAGGGAGGACATATAAGCTTAAATTGGTTTTAACTTAGTTTTATAATGTTCAAAAATATCATCATCAGAAATAACAGCATTAGAATCTTTGCGGTAAACTTTTCTCCACGGCGTACCGTCGTTGTGGGTTAATGCACTTAAATAAATACCGTCAAATCTTCCGTAGACTTCCCATATTTTATCTAAAAATTTCTCGTCTTCGCTAGTTATTTTTTCGTCTTTTAAGGCATTCGGAATTTTTTCTGTTATTTTTTCTTTCTTGTATTGCTTGATACTGTAATACAAAGATGGAAAAACAGGCCCGAAATCCCAGGCAATAGGACTTTCGTCCAGCAATCTTTCTTTTTTATCTGTTAAGGCCAAATACCATCCATAAGCAATATAAGTTAGCTTAATTATTTTCATTGGCGTAAGATCTCCTGTTTTGGAATATTTATCTATGAAATAATTGGCGACTGTTGTTGGATTGTAAGTCATAATCATAATATTTTAATCAAAGTTAATGAAAATAACTTTGTGACAAAATTTTAAGAACTTATTGTAATGTAAATCAGTTGTTTTGCTTAATATTTAAAAGCAAACCCGAATATAGTAAACCCGACAGGTTTTTAAAACCTGTCGGGTTTGATAAAGATTATGTTTAGAACTTTCTACCAGTTTATTTCTAAAATTTCCCCTTTTTTCAAAGTGACATTTTGTTTTTTATCCCCGCTGATTAAGTTTGTTTTTCCTCCAATTTTAGAAGAAACAGTAACTTTCTTTAAAATTTTATTTTCCCATTCCATTGCAATTTCAAAACCCCCACGGGCACAAATCCCTTTTACAGATCCGGTTTCCCAGGCATCCGGCAAAGCGGGTAATAATCGTATTTCGTTTTCATCAGATTGAACCAGCATTTCGGCAACGGCTGCGGCTCCGCCAAAATTTCCATCAATTTGAAATGGAGGATGTGCGTCGAATAAATTCGGATAGGTTCCTCCGCCTCTTCTTGGTTTTTCGGTTTTCTTTCCGTCGGGATCAACATATCTTAATAATTCTCTAAACATTTTATAAGCACGGTTTCCATCCCAAAGCCTTGCCCAAAGATTGATTCTCCATCCTTTTGACCAGCCAGTGGTTTCATCGCCTTTTATCTCTAAAGTTTTTCGGGAAGCTTCAGCTAAATCCGGCGTTTTTTCCGGGGAAATATGATCGCCGGGGAAAAGTCCGAATAACTGCGATTGATGACGGTGTTTTGGATCTTTATCTTCCCAGTCAAAATACCATTCCTGCAAATTTCCTTTTTTGCCAATTTGATACGGATATAATTTTGAAAGCGCCGTTTCTAATTTTAGTCTGAAATCAGCATCAATATTTAGAACTTTCGAGGCTTTTATCGTTTTCCCAAAACATTCTTTAATCATGGCCAAATCTGCCGTTCCGCCATACATTGTTGCGCCAACAAAACCATCTGGTGCAATGTATTGGTTTTCGGGTGAAGTAGATGGTGACGTAATTAAATTCCCGTTTTTATCGGTAATCATCCACCCTAAAAGAAATTCTGCTGCGCCTTTCATCAAAGGATATCCTTCTGTTTTCAGGTAATTTTTATCTTGTGTAAAAACGTAATGTTCCCAAATGTGTGTACTCAGCCACGCTCCCGCTATTGGCCAGCAAGCCCACATTGGATCTTCTTTTCCAAATTGCCCGACCGGATTTGTCATTGCCCAAATATCCGAATTATGTGCTGCAGCCCAGCCTTTGTTTACACCATAAAAAGTTTTGGCCGTAACTTTCCCTGTTACCGAAAGGTTTTTTATGAAAGACAAAAGCGGCAAATGCATTTCTGAAAGATTGGTGTTTTCGGCAAGCCAGTAATTTTCTTCCAGATTAATGTTCATCGTATAATTACTGCTCCACGGCGGGTTTAAATGCGGATTCCAGATTCCTTGCAGATTCGCCGGAACGCCCAAAGTTCTGGAACTGCTGATCAATAAATAACGCCCGTAATTGAAATAGAGAATTTCGAGATTTTTATCTTCTTTTCCGTCGGCGTAGCGCAATAAACGTTCATCTGTTGGTAAATCCGGAGCGGTTGTTTTTCCTAAATTTAAATCAACACGGTTGTAGAATTTTTGATAATCAGTTGTGTGCGATTCTTTTAATTGATCGAATGGTTTTGCAAATGCCTTATTCATATTTTGCACTGCAATTGCTATATCGTCTAAACCTTCACTTGCGGGATTTTTGTCAAAACCATTAAAACTTGTTGCAACAGAAACATAAATAATGGCTTCCGTAGCATCTTTTAAACTTAAAGATTCTCTTGAATTTGTAATTTTTCCGTCGGTTTTTTTGATTTGGACTAAAGTGGTAAATTTTGTTCCTCTTTCTTGTATATCCAGATATTTTGGCAAAACTGTATATCCTGCATTTTCGTGAATAGGTGCAGAACCTGTCATTACCAGAATATTATTTCGCACTTCAACATTTGATTTTAATAAACTCTTTAAATTAATATCAAAATTTAAAGTGCCTTTGTGATCGCTTGTCAATTTGATGATCATAATTTGATCCGGTGCTGAAACAAAATATTCACGGGTATATTTTACGCCAGCCATTTCGTAGCTTACTTTTGATATTGCATTCGAAATATCCAGCTCACGATGATAATTGACAGCTTTTCCTTTTTCGGAATTATTAATTTCTAATGTTCCCAAAGGCGCAAAAGATTCGGAGTTTTTACCCTGAATTTTTTTATTTAATTCCTCGGCCAGCTTGTAGTTTTCGTTTTTTAAAGCTTCACGAATTGCCGGAATATTTTTATACGCTTCCGGATTCATATTGGCATTTACGGGTTCACCAGACCAAAGTGTGGCGTCGTTCAAATAAATTTTATCAGCATTTGCACCGCCAAAAACGGTTGCACCCATTTTTCCGTTTCCTAAAACCAAGCTTACTTCAAAGAATTCTGCGGGTTGATTGTACCATAAAACATGTTTGGATTGCGCCGATATGTTTATGCTGAAAGAAGCGAATAGTAAAATGAAGAATATTTTTACGAGATTTGATTTCATGTATTCTTTTTGATTTTGAATTTCGTTTAAATATATGCCGTTCCTACGGAACTTTGTTATCATGCTCATTCTTATCAACGGATTAAAATCCGTTGCTACAATATAGGTCGTTCCTCCGGAACTTTTGAGAGAGCCTTCGGCTCGGATTATTTTGTAGGGACGTCCCGAAGCTTCGGGATTAATCCGTCTTTAACGATACGGATATTCCAAATCTATCCAATTTTCCAAATTACTCGATTTCTTAGCTTATAAATATCTCGTTTAACGGTTTCGCGCGTGAGGGATAGGAGCAAATTACCGAAGTAATGCGGATAGCCCGACCGTATTTGCGAAAGGCGCACATAAGCGGTTTGTTAAATAGCGCCTTTTGTAAATACGGTCACGCCCAAATGTCACACCAAAATATTATTTACTAACCTTATATATTTCGTTTGCAGTAATCATTTCCCAATTATCGGTTCTGAAAGGCGATGCGGGAAATTTTTCTTTATTGAAAAGATTAATTTCCGTATCGTCGTCTGCCCAACCATAATGAACTGCAACTGGATTTTTTACGTTTTCGCTTGAAACTATTATTTTGTTATTTTTGATTATCGCTTTCGCGGAATGAAAAACTTTGTCGGCACCCGCGATTTCGAAACCTTTTACGTTTTCTGAATTATCCGGAGTCGATAATCCTGAACCGATATTATCGAAAGTCAGGATAATTTGATTGCCTTTTATTTGCTGAGATTTATAGGTTGGCCCGCTATAAATTTGCTTTTTACCGTAAACATTATTCAGCGCAATTGCAGCCAAACGCAAACCAACGTCTTGTTTGTTTGTTGGGTGAATGTCTTTTGCATTACCAATATCTGTGGTTACGGCCATTCCGGTATTGGAAACTTTTAAGGTTTCGGATTGTGCTTCGCGAAGTTCTGCCCAACGGCTTCCGACTTTACTGTTTCCGTTGAATTCGTTGAAAGTCGATAATTGTACAAAGTAAAAAGGAAAATCGCCTTGTTTCCACTTTGTTCTCCAATCCTGAATCATTAACGGAAATGCTTTTTTGTATTGTTTTGCACGCCAAACATTGGCTTCGCCCTGATACCATAAAACGCCCTGAAACGCATACGGAACTAACGGATTTACCATTGCATTGTATAATAACGATGGATAACTGTTTGGCGAAATAGCAATTTTTACCTGAATGACATTGAATTTCCAAAGTCCTTCAAGTGGAATATTGCTGTCTTTAAACTGAATTTTTAAATCAGACGGATCGCCATAAATTCCGCCGCCACCTGAATAATCTGCAATGCGGACTGCGATTACATTTTTTCCTTCTTTTAAAACTCCGGCTGGAATTTTATAAACTCTTAATGTTTCCCAAATTTTATTGGTTCCTACTTCAACCCCATTTACATAGGTAATATCTTCGTCGTCTACTTTTGAAAGATGTAAAACGGCTTCACTTTTTGCTTGTTCGGCAGTTAATGTAATTGTTTTTCTCATCCAGACAATTCCATCAATATTGCCAATTTGTTGGTTTTCCCATAATGATGGTGCTTTTATTTCTGGCCAGTTTTTATCTTCAAAATTGAATGCTGCAAACTGGTTTTCATTTTCCATAGAAACATCAAAACCCTGAATCTTTCTTAAATTTTCTAAAACTGATTTTTTATAAACTTCAAAAACGGCATCCATATCTACCTGAGGAACTTCGGCAATCATGGCTTTGAACTCGTCGCTTTTTTGGAATGCTTCATGGCTGGTCCAGGTTTCTACATTGGTTCCACCCCAGGATGTGTTTATGATTCCGATTGGGATTTTTAATTCGGCGTATAATTTTTTGGCAAAAAAGAAACCTGCCGCTGTAAAATCGCGAATATTTTCTTTGTTGGCAACCAGCCATTTTCCTTGTTTAAGATCTTCTTTTGGACTTCCGCTGAGATCTTGTGCGACTCCAAAATGGCGAATCATTGGATAATCAGAATCGGCCATTTCTTTTTCAGCGTTCATGACTTTGTACATCTGAAATTCCATGTTCGATTGTCCGCTGCAAATCCAAACTTCGCCAACCAAAACATCTTTTATGACAATTTTATTTTTTCCTGTAATGATTAATTCAAAAGGTCCGCCTGCTTTTTCAGCAGACAGTTTAATCATCCATTTTCCGTCTTTATCGGCCTGAATGGTTTTGGTTTGTTTGTTAAAACGAACTTCCACTTTTTCATTGGCTTCTGCCCAACCCCAAACCGGAATTTCTTTGTTGCGCTGCAACACCATTCCGTCAGAAAACAATAATGGCATTCGCACATTTGCGTTTGCCATTATACTGAATATCAAAAAGATAAAGGCTGTATATTTTTTCATCATTTTATTTTTAAACCATATAAGTGATATAAGTAAATTTAAGTTTTTCGTACAATAAAACTTATAATTTCTTATATCACTTATATGGTGAATTTTAATTTTTACTGCAATCCTTCTTTCAAAGCTGTTAAAGCCTGAGTATCAAAAACAGTATTATCGCTTCTTTTAAAGATTCCGAAACCATTGTTTCCCATGCTTCCTTCATCCCAATAAAAAGGTAATAATCCGTTTGCTTTTGCTGTTTTTACCACCGTTTTTAAATAATAAGCTCTTGAAGCCAAATGTAAAGTTAAGGCATCGCCGGTTAAAGTCGTTCTGCGAATGGCACCAAATTCTCCTAACAAAACAGGAATTCCTTTATCTACAAATTGGGTTTTCATTAATTTGAAGTTTTTTTCTAAATCTGCTTCTTCTCCCCAACTTGCATTTCGCTCTGTATCTGTTGTTGAATGGTAATTTGCTCCCCAATAGTAGAACATTTTTCCCCAGGTTTCGTCTTTGGTTAAACCGGCAAAATTCCATGGCGAATAGTAATGTACTTCTACCATCATTTTGTTTGCCACTTTATCTGTTGGCAATGTCAACATCAATTTATTTGTTTTTTCAATATCTGTTGTTGGTCCCTGAATTACTAAAACACGATTGGCATTTTTTCCTCCGGTAGAACGAACGGCATCAATAAAAGTCTGGTGATATGAAGTTAAAACTGCCATTTGTGCAGCATCTTCAACAGCTGGTTCATTGGCACTTGCAAAAAGTACATGCTCATCAAAACCACGTAGATGTGTTGCAATTTGTTCCCAAAAAGCTTTTTGTTTGGCATTGTTTTCTACTTTTTTGGCTTCGGTAATATTGTTTTCCAGCCAACCGCCGTCCCAGTGAATGTTTACAACAACATACATATCGTTATCTACGCAATATTGCACTACTTCTTTTACTCTGTTTAGCCAGTCTGTTTTGATTTTGGCTGTAGCCGAATTTTCTAAATACTGGTTCCACGAACACGGAATTCGAATGGCGTTAAAACCGTTTGCCTTAACGGCGTCGATTAAGGCTTTTGTTACTTTTGGATTTCCCCACGCGGTTTCTCCTCCGGTTGCTTCAAGCGTGTTCCCGATGTTCCAGCCTAATTTTATTTTGGCTGCTAATTGCACGGCTGTACTTGACATTCCGCTTGCATCTGCAGGGATTGGGTTTGTATTGTAACTTGGATATAAGCCCGCAGCTACAATTTTTTGCTCTTGTTTTGTTTCTTCTTTATCTGAACTGCAAGCCCAAAGACTTAAAAAAGAAAAACATAATGCGGTGCTTAACAGATAACCTTTTACAGTGTTTTTCATTTGATTTGGTTTAATAGTTAGTTATAAGTTTTATTCAGGCAACTTCATTTTTTATTTATTAAAATAATGCTCTTTAATAAAAATCAAAGAGCATTAATGTTTTAGGTTTTATTTGATTGTTACGACAACTTCTTTTTTGATGTCTCTTGAAGAATTTCCTAGTTTCAAAGTATATTTTCCTGGTTCAACTGTCCATTTTTTGGCCGCTACATCATAGTAAGCCAATTCTTTTACCGGAACTTTAATCGTTACTGTTTCTGAACTTCCCGATTTTACCAATGTTTTTTGGAAACCTTTTAATTCTTGTGCAGCACGTGTAATTTTTGAATCTGATTTTGAAGAGTACAACTGAACAACTTCTTTTCCGTCAACTTTTCCGGTGTTTTTTACATCAACAGAAACTGTAATCGTTTCGTCTTGCGCATAAGTAGTTTTGTCTGTTTTTGCATTTTCAAAACCAAAAGTCGTGTACGACAATCCGTATCCGAAAGGAAATAATGGCGCAATATTTTTAGTATCAAACCAACGGTATCCTACCAAAATTCCTTCTGCATAATTTACTGTTTTTCCTCCAGGGAAACTGTTTGTAGCGTGCGCTGGAGAATCCATAATATTTTTAGGCATTGTCCAAGGTAATTTTCCAGACGGATTTACTTTTCCTAAAAGTACATCTGCCAAAGCATTTCCTCCTTCTGAACCATTAAACCATGTCCATACTACAGCTGAACTTTTTTTACTGATATTTTCAATCTCAAAAGGCGCTCCGGCAACAAAAACAACAATTGTTCTTGGGTTTGCAGCGATTACTTTTTTGATCAATTCTTCTTGCCCAAAAGGCAATTTTAAATTTCTTCTGTCAGAAGCTTCTGTTTCGTAATCACGGTTTGAACCCGCAAAAATAATCGCAACATCTGATTTTTTAGCCGCTTCTACAGCTTCTAATACTTTTGCAGGATCTAACTGATCAATTGTTACCGGACCATTTGATGTAATATTTCCTAAGTTTCCTTTATTCTTTTCGTCGTAACGCTCTAAATATCCTTCAGCATAATTGATTTTTACTGAAGATGGCAATCTATTTTTTAAACCTTCAAGTGGTGTAACTTCTCTTTTTGTTTTTACACCTGCGCCAAATCCGCCAAGCGCGTTTTTCTTCGTTGCATTGTTTCCAATTACCGCGATAGATTTAACTCCGTCCAGTTTTAATGGTAAAGCATTGTTGTCATTCTTCAATAAAACTATCGCTTCTGCTGCAATTTTATAAGCATCCTGATAATGTGCTTCGGTTGCAATACTTCCTTTTGCACGGTCTTTACTTTGACTTCCCATTGCTTTTACCTGAAATAAAGTACGTAAAATTCTTTTCACGTGTTTGTCCAATTCTGCTTCTGAGATTTCTTTGTTTTTTGCTGCAGCGATTAATTTATCGGCAAGGAAAAATTCGTTGAATGGTTTTGGAGTTCCCATTTCAATATCCAATCCGCTATTTAAAGATTTTACTGTCGAATGCACAGCAGCCCAATCTGAAACTACAACGCCTTTAAATCCCCATTCGTCACGAAGAATTTTGTTTAGCATATAATCGTTTTCACATAAATATTCGCCTCTAAATTTATTGTAAGCGCCCATTACGCTATACGCATGCGCTTCTTTTATTGAAGCTTCAAAAGCCGGCAAATAAATTTCACGAAGTGTACGTTCGTCAATTTGAACATCTACAAAATCACGATTTGTTTCCTGATTGTTTGCAGCATAATGTTTTACGCAAGCCATAACATCATTGTCTTGTAAACCAACAATTAACGGCACAGCAATTTTTTTGTTCAAAAATGGATCTTCAGACATATATTCGTATGTTCTTCCTCCAAGCGGTGTTCTTACGATATTTATGGCTGGCGAAAGCAGCATATCTTTATCTCTTGCGCGCATTTCCTGCCCAAGGCTGTTCCCGAAAGTATATGCCATGTCAGCATTCCATGTTGCAGCAAGTCCGCCGCCAGCCGGATAATACGTTGCAAAATCATTTGTTAAACCTGCCGGTGCCCAATTGTCACGCGAAATTTCTTCACGAACACCAAGTGGTCCATCAGCCATTTTTAATTCCGGGATCCCCAAACGTTTTACACCGCCAGAAGTAAACATGCTATTTCCATGTAACATTCCTATTTTTTCCTCCAATGTCATTTGAGAAACCAACTTGTCGATTTCTGCATCAAACTCAGATCCGATTTCTTTTCCTTTGTATTCTTTTTCTGCTGTTTCAGAATCTGTGGTTTTTACATCACTCTTACAAGATGTAAATACTGCAAAAGCCAATGCTGCTGACAGGTATAAAATTTTGTTTTTCATGCTTAATAAATTTTAGTTTTTTAGATAGTTTATTTTGAAAATTAAAGCTTTACAAAATTCAATAAGAAAACATCATTCTCATTGATTTTTAAATCTTTGCTAAAAGTTCCTTTTGCATCAATGGTTACTTTTTCACTCGCCCACAAAGCACCATTGTTTTTTTGTTTGATTGTATTTACCTGATCGCGTGTTAACTGACTTGGTTTTCCCATGGCCAGATAATCCGCGTAAGCGTCGTTCGATTTATAGCCTACTTTGTAGATTTCTAAATTGTATTTTCCTTTTTGCAAACCTTCTACTTCAATTTTTAAATTTCCTTTTGGTTTCGACGGTAAATCTTTTATATAATACGTTTGATTATTTACAGAATCTCCGGGATGTGTATTGGTGAAATCCCAAACCAATAGTTGAACATCGCCTTTTGCATTTTTAGTCGCCCATGAAGAAGTGTCTTTATTTTGAAGTTCTGTTTCGCCCAATTTATTTAAAAAGGAATACGAGAAATAAGCTGGTTTTTTAATCCCCTGCGTATTCAATAATCCGAAACCTCCGTGAAATGGGGTAAATCTTGGTCCGGCTTCTTCAAAAATATCGGTAAAAACCCAATACGACATTGAGTTCGCAGCATTTCCAACTTGTTTTAATTTCTGAAGAATATACGCCGCCGAATGATAACTGTCATGAATTGGATCTGACGGTGTGTATGAGCTACTCCATTCTGTATAATGTAATTCTAATTTTGGCTTAGCCGAATTTGAAATTTGCTCGCGAGACGTAATTACTTCACCGCTTATGCTGGAATCTTCTTTGTTTAAAACCGTTCCCGAAGTTCCGAATTCGTCTAAATATCCTTGTTTTACACCGTAAGTATGCGTTGAAATAAAATCTAAAGGCACATTATTTTTAGCACAAAAATCAATTGTTTCCGGAACCCAGCCTGCACCTGCCGTTGCTGGCCCTCCCACTTTGTATGCCGGATTTACACTTTTGATGCCTCGCGCTGCATATTCGTATAATTTGAAATATTCTGCCTGAGTTCCTGTCCAGAAACCCGGAGATAAATTAGGTTCATTCCAAACTTCAAAATACCATGTTTTTACTTCTTCGTCTCCGTAACGTTCTTTGAAATGCTGGGTTAGGTTTCGAATTAAATCTTCCCATTTTTTATAATCTTTTGGAGGTGTTACATTTCCTTTCCACCAAAAAATAGTTTCTTTTCCACTTGCCAATGCATTAGGCATAAATCCTAATTCTACAAAAGGCTTTACTTTTATACTTAAAAGAAAATCATACAAAGCATCGATATATTGGTAATTGTATTCCGGATTTCCTTTTGAATCTTCTCTGTAAACTGCCATATCATCAGACAATAAACCGTGCATTCTGATGTATTTAAAATCGCATTCTTTTTTGGTCATTGCCAATTGCTGCTGCCAGTCTGCACGTAAACCTTCGTTTGCTCTTCCGGCACCAATGCATTCTTTGAACATGGTGTTCAGTTTTCCTGCTGTTTTATTATAATCAACTTTTATGGTTCTGTTTTCAGCAGCATTTTGTCCAAACAACGGAACATTGATTAGAGAAAGTAAAATAAAAAGTAACGTTAGATTTTTTTTCATTGTAAATTATTTTACTGTTATTTTTTTGTTTAAAAGGATTCTATCTGAAGCACTTCCTATTTGAATTTCAATTGTATTGTTTTCTAATTCAAATTGTTGCTTTGCTGTATTCCAATATTCTAAATCTTTGGCTTTCAAAACCAAAGAAATATTCTTAGTTTCTCCCGCTTTAAAGAAAACGCGCTGAAATGCTTTTAATTCTTTTTCAGGACGTTCTACTTTCGACTGCAATTGTTTTACATACAACTGAATTACCTCATCTCCGTCTTTAGATCCTGTATTGGTAACAGAAACTGTAACTTTTACTTCTCCATTTTTAGAAATGGTTTCTGAATTTGTTTCAATAGAATTGTATTTGAAAGTTGTATAACTTAAACCGTGACCAAAAGCATATAAAGGTTTGCCTTTAAAATACATGTACGTTCTGCCGTTTCGAATGTTGTAATCTAATAAATCCGGCAAATCAGTAATATCCCTAACCCAAGTTTGTGTTAAGCGTCCAGCCGGATTGTAATCTCCAAATAAAACATCGGCCAAAGCGGTTCCGGTTTCCTGACTGTTTTGCGCTATATGCACAATTGCCGGAACATGTTCTTGTGTCCAGTTTATGGCATAAGGAAAACTGCTTATCAATGCCACAACAGTTTTAGGATTGGCCTGATACACAATTTTGATTAAATCTTCCTGTTCTAAAGTCAGTGATTGACGATCAACAGCTTCTTTACCTTCGCTTGGCACGGGACAATTTGCCCAGCCTGCGTTACATACCGGATGATTTCCGACGATGACAATAACTGCATCTGCTTTTTTGGCTATTTCTGCCGCTTTGCCGTCTATATTATTTTTGGCGTAAAGTATTTCGACATTATTGCCTAGTTTATTTTTAATTCCTTGTAAAGGTGTAATTGTATAAGGTGGCGTTCCGCTGTACCAATCCAGAAGCACTTCATCAGCACGATTTCCGATTACAGCAATCGTTTTTAATTTATCTTTTTGTAAAGGCAAAAATTGAGCATCATTTTTAAGCAAAACAATCGATTTTTGTGTTGCTTGTAAAGCGATTTTTTTATGTGCTTCTGTTTTCCAAGGATCAATAGTATCTTTTCCGGTTCCGATTTTTGCATACGGATTTTCATCTGAAACATCCAACATTCCCAGTTGAATCATTACCCGATAATTTCCACGAATAACGGCATCAATATCTTTTTCTTTTAAATATCCATGCGAAAGCGCGCCATAAACTGCTTCTGTATATTCATCTAAAAACTGATTAATTCCTGCTTTTATGGATGCTGCAGCTCCGAGATATTTATCAGCATAATATTTATGATCTGAAAGCAACAATTTGAATGCGCCTCCATCTGTACAAATTATTCCGTTTTGTCCCCATTCTTTTTGGGTAATATTTTTTAGCATTGGGTGTACCATTGCCGGAATTCCGTTTACTTTATTGTAAGCTGCCATATAAGCACGGGATCCTCCATCAACAACGCCCATTTGAAAAGGCAAAGCATAATATTCACGCCAAAGCCTTTCATCAAAATCAGATGAAGTATAGGTTCTGCCATCTTCATTGCTATTGGCCAGAAAATGTTTCATTAACGCAGCCGTTTGCCAATATTTTGGATTATTTCCCTGCAATCCTTTTACAAATGCAACGGTCATTGTTCCGTTAAAAAAAGCATCTTCTCCGTAACTTTCTTCGGTACGACCCCAACGTGGATCTCTTGCAATATCTGCATTTGGAGCTCGAACGACTAATCCGCCACGATGGTATTTTTGAAAAGCATATCGTGCTTCATAACCTTCAACCTGTGCCACTTTTTGAAGTAAATCAACATCCCACGTTTCTCCTAAACCATAAGCCTGAGGAAAAGTAGTTGTTGTTACTGGCAATTTATTTTTTCCGCCCCATTCGCCCGGTCCGCCCAGAGCTAAACCGTGCAAACCTTCTACGTGACCTGTTCCTGTAACGCCTAATCTTTTTATCGATGGATTTGTGCTCAAAGCCTGAACTTTTTCATCGAGTGTCATCAATGACAACAAAGTATCAATACGCTTTTCAGTATCTAATTTAGAATCCTGAAAAGGATATTGTTTTTGCTGCGACAACATCAAATTGACCGACAAAAGAAAAACGATATGTAGAATGAGGTTTTTCACTTAAAAATTTGTGGTTATTTAACCCGGATTTGAAAATCTTGGGTTTGAAATTTTTATAAATTATGCTATTTAAATCTAATCGTTACGTTAAATAAACCCGACAGGTTTTAAAAACCTGTCGGGTTTGAAATGTCTATAAATTATAGTTTTTTGAAACGGATAGCTGTTCCTCCAGCACCACCTAAATGTAATTTTAATGAATCTGATGCTTTAACGGTTTTCTTAGAAATTGCAATTTCTGCAGGATTATGTGTTTCATCAGTTCCTTCTGCATCAGCATAAATCTGAGCTTCGTAAGTTGCGTTTGGATCTAAAAATGATAAAGCAACATTTACGTCTCTTGCGTTTTCATTTGTAATCGTTCCTAAATACCAGTCAGCACTGCTTCTGTCTTTACGAACGGTTGTGATATATTGCCCAATTGCTCCTTCTAATACTTTTGTATCTTCCCAATCTGTCGGAACATCTTTTAAGAATTGTAAAGCTGGTTTTCCTTCATAATTTTCAGGAAGATCTGCCATCATCTGGATTGGTGCATAAATCGTTACATACAAAGCCAATTGCTGTGCTGCTGTTCCGTGCACTCTTTTTCCAGGGAAACCTTGTTTTACCTCAACATCAAAAATTCCGGGTGTAAAGTCCATTGGACCTGAAAGTAATCTTGTAAACGGAATAATCGTTAAGTGATTTGGCGGATTTCCTTCGCTCCACGCGTTATATTCTTGTCCACGTGCTGCTTCTCTCGAAACCATGTTCGGGAAAGTTCTTCTTTCTCCTGTATCTTTTATTGATTCATGATATAAAACAGCTAAATCATATTGTGCTGCTTTTTCTAAAATATATCTGAAATAATTCACCCCAAATTGTCCGAAGTGATTTTCTTTCATGTTTAATTTAGAACCTACGTGACCAATTTTAACGGAATGCATTCCTAGCTTTTTGTACAATGCAAAACCTTCGTCAACTTCTTTTAAGTAATTAATCAAGTTTGAACCTGTTTCATGGTAACCAATAAGGGCAACGCCTTTTTTGTTTCCGTATTCTACCACTTTTTCTAAGTCGAAATTGTCAGCACTTTTTGTGAAACTGAACATGTGCATGTGGTTTTCATACCAAGCCGGTGTCCAGCCTTTGTTCCAGCCTTCGATCAATAAATGATGAAATCCTTCTTTTGCTGTAAAATCAATATATTCTTCGGCATGTTTGGTTGTTGCGCCTTGTTTGTCGCTTTCCCAAAATGTATATTTCCCAATGTGCATTCCCCACCAAATTCCGAAGTATTTGTATGGTTTAAAATAACTTGCTGTGTTTTTTAATTTGTTTGGATCATTCAGATTTAAAATCAAATAAGACGTAATTAAATCTGCCGGAGTTTCTCCAATTTGAAGTGTTCTCCAAGAAGACGTAAATGTATCTTTTACTCGAACTTTTACACCATCTGCCCAAGGCACTAAATCTGATTTAAGTTGTGTTCCTGTAGTATTAACCAAAGTCATACTCGCGAAATCTACCAAATTTGCTTCGTGAAAACTCAATGCTAATCCGCTTTTGCTTTCGATTGTAAGTGGAGTCAAAACTGTATCTAAAGTACTTACCGCTGCATCTTTAAAAAGATATTCGTCACGGTTTTCTCTGTTTGCCGGAATCCACCATGCTTTTCCATCTTCTTTTAAGTTAAAAGTCGTTTTTTCATCCATAATGAAAATACTGTCTTTTACATTTTGTTTTGGATACACATATCTAAAAGCAATTCCGTCATCAAACGCACGAAACTGAATTTCAAGTTTACGTTTGTTCCCGCTTTTTTGCTGTAACTGAACAGAAAGCTGATTGTAATTATTTCTGATGTTTTTCTTCTCGCCCCAAACTTGTTCCCAGGTTTCATCAAAAGAAGTATTTTTTACGCTTTTTACTTCAAAGTCAGAACTTAAATTTTCATTTCCTTTTAATAAAAATCCCATGTCTGATGGTGTAATCACTTCGGTTTTTCCGTGAGATACAGCATATTTTGGAGCGTTTTTTACTAACTCAAATTTGATTTTATTCTGCCCGTTTGGCGAAGCCAGTTCGTAAGCATTTTTATTTTTCTGACTGTATCCAATCGTAATAGAAAGTAATACGGCGGAAAGGACTAGGTTTTTTTTCATGATTTTTTTTCTTGAATTCTCAAATAAATCGAATGAAGCGCTCAAAACTTCATCCGATTTAAAACTAAACTAAACTAAAACTTATTTTTATCCTGTTGGGGATGTTTTTTTTCACGCAGATTCTGCAGATTTAAGCAGATTTTTTAATTTTTAATTTTTTTGATCTGTGCCTTAATTTTTTTTAACACATAGAATCATAGCTCATTGGAAACTTAAAAAAGGCGTTTCACTAGTTTAAACAAACATAGTCTATGTGTGAGAAACTAGTTTCTTTTTATTTTCTTTTATTCACTAACAAAAATCCTATGTTTCTATGTGTTTATTTTTTTTTACGCAGATTTTGCAGATTGAGCAGATTTTTAATTTTTAATTCTCAATTTTTAATTCTTTTATCTGTCGCTAACTTTTTCTATTTAACCCACTCCGTTTTAAAAGTGGTTTTTCCGCTTAATGCGTTTGGTGTTACGTCAAATGCATTTCCGTTTTTGTTTACTGTAATTTCCTGAACGGCATCGCCATCCGGTAAAAATACTTTGGCTTTCGCCGAAGTTGTTTTGTCACTTGCGTAAACTTTCAACGTTAATTTACTCCAATCCATGTCTTTTGTAGATTGTGCTAATGCGATGTGAGGCAAAGCTGTTCCGTCTTTTACCAAAACTACGATTGGCACTTCGCCCGCTTTGATTTTATGCCAGCCGGATTGGTATACTTTTTTAGTTTGGTAATCAATCCATGTTCCTTCCGGAAGATAAACATCTCTTTCTGTAACTTCTTCAAAAAGTGGTGCAACTAACATGCTTGAGCCAAATAAATATTCATTATCAACCAACCATGCTCCCGGATCATTTGGATATTCTACAAATAAAGCACGCATCATTGGTAATCCTTTTTGAGAACTTTCTTTTGCCTGAGCGTAGATATATGGCATTAATTCGTAACGCATGTTATCTGCTTTTCTAAATCCTTCCAGGAAATCTTTGCTGTACAACCAAGGCTCGCGCGGAGGTTCACCGTGGCTTCTTACGTGTGAAGTAAACATTCCGAAAGGTGCCCATCTTCTGTATAAATTCTCTGGCGATTTTGTTGCAAATCCTCCAACATCATGACTCCAGAAACTGAATCCGCTTAAACCTAATGAAAGTCCGCCACGTAATTCTGCCGACATTGCGCCATTTGTAGTTTCAGCATCTCCACCCCAATGCAATGGATAACGTTGCGATCCTGCCCAGGTACTTCTTGCCCAGATTAAAGTATAACCTTTTTCTTTCTGTGTAATTTCAGCAACTGCTTTATTATATCTTAATGGGTATAAATTGTGTTCGTAAAAACCTGTTCTTCCTGAATGGTAAATTCCGTCTGGCGGTGCAGCTTCTCCAAAATCTACTTTGAAAACCGCAACTCCCTGATCGAATAAATGTTTCAGTTTTCCTTGATACCAGGTTACAGTTTCCGGATTTGAGAAATCCAGAACAGCATCTTCGTACGGAAGATTTCCTTTACGGTCTCTCACTGCTAAATTTTTATCCATGATTTCATTAAACAACGTATTCTTTGGTGTGAAGTAAGGCAATTGCCATAAACAAACCTGGAAACCGTCTTTTTTCAAATCGGTCATCATTTTTTGTGCATCCGGGAAACGGGCTTTTGCAAACTCGTAATTGTTTCTCCAGTCTACATCAAACCAACCTGTATCAAAGTGAATTACATCTGTTGGAATTTTATATTTACGTAAATCTCTTGCTACGTCACGACCTTCTTTTTCAGAAAAATAAGTGATACGGCTCATCCAGAAACCAAATGACCAAAGTGGTGGCATTGCTGCTTTTCCGGTCAAATCTGTGTATTGGTCTAAAACGTCTTTTGGTTCTCCAATAAAGAAAAATAAATCGGCTTCGTCATCTCCAATATACATTTCGTTGGCACTAGAATAATATCTTCCAAAATCAACTGTAATTGGTGTTGAATGATGCATAAAAACTCCGTAACCACGGCTGCTGATATAAAATGGAACCGGTTTGTACATCGTTTCATTCTGAATTCCGTTGGCGTCATCTGCCCATAAAACTACTTTTTGACCGCGTTTATTGAATTGTGTGAATGATTCTCCACAGCCAAATATTTTTTCGTCTGGCTCTAAGCTAAAAGCTGCGCCCATACTTCTTGAATAATCGCTGTTTCTACGAACATAAGAAAACGGAAGTGTTGGCGTATACGTATTTTTAAAATCGGTATCGTGCAATGTACTAGTTAGCAGTTTTCCTTTTTCATCGTAAATTTTTACGTGCCAGGGTTTTACTAAGATTTCGACAACTCCATGTTTGCTGGTGTATTTGTGACCGCCTTCGATTTTAGAATACTTCCATAATTCCGGGTGATTAGGCGCAACACCGTCAACCAACATTAAAGATTCTTTTTGCGGATGAAATTGCGGTCCTGAAGTAGTTTTTATTCTAATGGTTCTATCAGAAATAAACTGAATCTCAAACGGCAATAAAGGCGAAGCTTCGTATTCTGTTGCCGGGAATTCGTTTGCAGCAACAGAGTCCGGCTTCATCATCATATTGTTGAAAGCCTGACGTGTTTTATAATTGTATCGCAAATATTTTATTGTCCCTTTTCCTGTAGCAGGATCAAACGCTTTTAGTTCATCGGCAAAATAAAACGTGTTCAGATAATTCTGAAAATCTTTGCTGATATCTATCGGAGCATTTAGCACATCGGCGTTCTGAATTTGTGCCGACGCTTTTGGCGAAAGCAATCCAAAACCCATGAATAGAGATAATGAGGCTATCTTTATTTTTTTCATTGTGTGTTTTTTAAGTTTTATTTATTTGTGGTTATTCTGCTGTAATCTATTACTTTATATCCTGCAAGGTTTTCGAAACCTTGTAGGTATTGTGTTGCCCTATTCTATGTGTTAATTATACCTACAAGGTTTTGAAAACCTTGTAGGAATGACAACTAACTATTATTCTGCTGTAATTACAATTGTCGACGGTTTTAATCCATTCGCTTTAGCGGTTAATTCTAATCGTCCGGTTTTATCTCCAGATTGAACAATAACCAGACATTTTCCGTTAAGCGCTGTATGTTTTAAACCTTTGTACGATTCATGACTTACAGGATCTCCGCTTGAAACCCCAACGATTTTTCCATTTCCTTTTAGAGAGAAGTTGATTTCGTTATTAGCATTTGGTGCCAAAGTTCCTTTTTCATCTAAAATATCTACCGTTACAAATGATAAATCATTTCCATCTGCTTTTATCGTACTTCTGTCTGCTGTTAATTTTAAGTTTGATGGATTTCCGGCTGTTTTTATTTCTTTTTCTAAAACCACTTTTCCGTTTTTACGAGAAATAGCTTTTAGAGTTCCGGGTTGATATGGAATTCTCCACATTACGTGTAAATCATCTCCTTTTTTACTTCTAATTCCAACTGATTTTCCGTTAAGGAAAAGTTCCACCTCGTCGGCTTTATTATAGTATGCCCAAACATCTACGGTTTGTCCTGCTTTCCAGTTCCAATGCGGAAAAATGTGCAGCACGGTTTTGTCTGTCCATTCGCTTTGGTACATATAATATACGTCTTTTGGGAAACCGGCTAAATCTACAATTCCGAAATAAGAACTGATCGACGGCCATTCGTACGGAGTTGGTTCTCCGATATAATCGAAACCTGTCCAGATGTACATTCCAGAAAGGAAATCGTGTTTTTTAATAACCTTCCAGGTCGCTTCATGCGTTGAACCCCAAGGCGCCTGAACCTGATCGTAAGCCGAAACCGTGTTTCCCGGATTTCCACCAGTAAATTTAAGATCCCATCTTACCGGCCATTTTTTAATGGTGTCTGAAACGGCATCGTAATAACCGCGGGTTTGTAAACCAGAAGTTGTTTCGGTTGCAATGAACGGAATTCCCGGAAAATTCTTTTTATGATGTTCATACGTTTGGTGTGCATAATTGTATCCGATAAGATCTAAAACTCCCGATTTTGCGATTGCATTAAACTGAACATTCTTTTTTTCGAATTGTAACGTTACCTCATCAATATTCATGTTTACCGGCGG
Source organism: Flavobacterium sp. MEB061 (assembly GCF_000834715.1). NCBI lineage: Bacteria > Pseudomonadati > Bacteroidota > Flavobacteriia > Flavobacteriales > Flavobacteriaceae > Flavobacterium > Flavobacterium sp. MEB061. Next base: position 48,469 of record NZ_JXQR01000004.1, read on the forward strand.
ATTCATCGCTGCGGTCAACGGACGTGTTTTGTCATATTGACGTGTAATGGCTGCTAATTCTTTGGCGATTGCCACACCATTTTCGTTCCATTGTTCGGGAATTTCGTTTCCAATACTCCAAATAAAAATACTTGGATGGTTACGGTCACGCAGCAATTGATCGGTTAGATCTTTTTTATGCCACTTGTCCCAATCATTTGCATAATCGTATTTGGTTTTGTTTTGTTTCCACATATCAAATGCTTCATCCATGACAATGAAACCCATTTTATCACAAAGATCAAGAAGTTCAGGTGCAGGCGGATTATGAGAAGTTCTGATTCCGTTTACGCCCATTTCTTTCAAAATTTCTAACTGGCGTTGGATTGCACGCGTGTTGATTGCAGAACCCAAAGGTCCTAAATCGTGGTGCATGCAAACTCCTTTTATTTTAACCTGTTTTCCGTTAAGGATAAAACCTTTATCAACATCAAACTTAAAATCTCTGATTCCGAAATTGGTTTTGTATTGATCTACAATTTTATCGTCTACCGAAATTTCTGTAACTGCTGTATACAATTCAGGTTTTTCAACCGACCATAAAACTGGTGTTTCAACCTGAGTTTCTTGTTTGATAGTTTGATTGGCATTTGCACCAATGGTTATATTTTGCGTAACGGACGTTACTTTGGTATCTTCTTTAAAAATAGTTGTTGTTACTGTTGCCTTTTTTGAAGCTGAATATTTGTTTTGAATGGTAGTTTCAAATTGTACCGAAGCTTTTTCGGCAGTCACTTTTGGAGTTGTAACGTAAGTTCCCCAATTTGCTACATGTAATTTATCGGTGGTTTCGATCCAGACATTTCTAAAAATTCCTGATCCTGAATACCATCGTGAGTTGGGCTGTTTTGAATTGTCAACCTTTACAATAATTTCATTGCTTTTTTCCCCATAATTTAAATACGGTGACATGTCATATTGAAAGCTAATATATCCGTTTGGACGTTTTCCTAAAAAATGTCCGTTTACCCAAACTTCGCTGTTTCTGTAAACACCATCAAAGGCAATTGATATAACTTTACTACTATCAGAGGTATTTAATTTAAAAGTTTTCTTATACCACCCTAAGCCTCCGGTAAGTGCTCCGCCCCCATATCCGGCCGGACTTTTCTCATCAAATTTTCCTTCAATGCTCCAATCGTGCGGCACGTTTAGGGTTCGCCATTTGGTTGAAGTTCCAATGGTGTCTTTATCTGCCAGACTATCATTTAGATGAAAACTCCAATCTGAATTAAAAGAAACTTTGCGGTTAACAAAAGTGTCTTCTTTTTTGCTGCAAGAACCAAAAAGAATTATTGTTACTAATGTTAATAAGAAAAGTGGACTGCTTAAATTCTTTCTTTTACGCATTGGTACTGTTTTTTTGTTTTGGAAAATTGAAGTTAGAAATAAAAATGATTGCTTTATTTCTTATAAAATAATTTAAGTCTCAGTTTTAGAGAACGTTATAAACGCTTTAAAACTGAGACTATAGAATTAAATAATTATAGTGTATTTGTTTTAGCAATTAAGTGATAAGATAAATAACCTCCATCAGCTCTGATAGCTATAAAACTTAAAGTAGTTTCTGTTAACTCAACCAGTCTTACATTTGTAAAACTAAATGAAGAACTAAAATATGTAGCATCATTTGGGTGTAGCATTTCGAGTCCGCCATTAAAAATTAACCTGTCATTTTTTGACTGATCTGAAAATGCAAAGTTGAATGTTCCTGTTTTAGTCGTTTTTTCTGTACTTCCTAAAGTTGGATTAGTTTGTGTTACTGATACATTGTACCCCCCTTTAAGGTCGAAAGTGATTTCTCCCCAATCTTTATTCTCTAAGTTTGCCCAAGGAATTTCTGAAAGTAATGGCCACCAGCCTGCAGGGCTAAGTGTACTGTTTATGTACTTTGCATCAACAAACTCAAGAGGTTTTACCATGTTTAATACCCATGTTTTTCCTTCTGTTCTGTTGGCAAGAAGACCCCATCTTTCATCACTGAAATAAGCTTCGTCATTTTCTGCTACTGTAACCGTTACCGGAGGAGCTTCAACAGCACCACCTCTTGTATAAGCAGTATAAAAAATCTTATACGTTCCGCCAAAAGGTAAAATGATTTTATCATCACCTTTGTTAGAATGTCCTAACTCATTTCCTTTACTGTCGATATAATGCCAGTATGGAATTACATTTGGATCTTCATTTTTAATCGCCACTTCGTGATCGTTCGCGGGATTTTGAACAACCGAAAATTTAGTAGTAGCCGGTGTTAATGTAATGGCATCTAAACTTTCACGGTCTTCTACAGGCTCGCATGAAAATAAAAATGAGCCTATGGTTATTGCTGCTATTACTATATATAATATACGTTTCATAATCATTTGTTTTTTAGTTATTACCAACCTGGATTTTGTTTGATAGTTCCATTAGAAAGTACAATTTGAGATTGTGGTAATGGGAACCAGCCTAAAGTTTCTGGTCTAAAAGTTACAGCAAAATCAGATCCACCATCAGTATTGTCAATTTGAGCTTTAGCAACAGTCATATCCTGTCTGATTAAGTCAAAATAACGTTGCCCTTCTAATGCTAATTCTAATTGACGCTCTGTCATAATAGTTTCTTTAGAAACAACAACTCTGTTAGTAGTACTTTTAAAAGCTCTGTCACGAACTTTATCTAAATCTGCTTGTGCTAACCCTGGATTTGAAAGTAAATTCAATTCAGCAGCCATCAGCAATACATCAGCATAGCGAATCATTGCAAGATCCTGATAATTATCAATTTGGAAATTTCCACCATTTGTTTCAACAATTGCTGTACCTGCTGCGTCAGTAATAGGGCAATATTTTTTCCATGAATATCCTGTATACTGACGTTGTTCTCTTGCTTCTGCATCAAAACTTAAACTTTCTTCTGCATAAGCAATAATAGTTGCATCTCTACGAGTATCTCCTCCCTCATATGCTTCATATAATTTAGGGTTAACGGTTGCTCCTCCCCATCCTGTAGCATATTTGTTGTTAACACTTCCACCACGTGGTGCAATGTTTACCTGGAAACGGTTTCCTTCATGTAAGTCCCAATTTCCTTTTCCAGAACTATTAAAACGAACAGCCCAAACCATTTCTGTATTATCTTCTCCTGCAAAATTTGCGAAAGAAGCTGCTAACCAAAGATTAGCAAAATCCGGAACCAACCCGTGTCCGCTATTGCTTACTACATCATTTATGTATGTAATCGCCTGATCTTTGGTAACAACACCTGCTAAATCAGGTTTTTCATAATAATCTGTGTAGAATAAAAAAGTTCTTGCCAAATAAGCTTCTGCTGCCCATTTTGTGATACGTCCGAAGTTTGCATTTCCTTTTTTAGAATAATTCTCAGGTCCTAAATTATCTGCAGCAAATTTTAAATCGTTAGCAATTAAGGCATAAGTAACCTCTGCCGCCTGTCTTGGCAATTGAAATTCGCTTGTAGTCACGGTGTGGTCTAACGGAACAATTTCTCCAAACATTTTAGCAGCCTGGAAGTGAAAGTGCGCTCTTAAAAAACGAGCTTCAGCTTCGTATTGTGTTTTCAGGGCAGTTTGAGATCCCCAGTTTACTTTATCAAGATTTTCTAATAAAATATTAGCTCTGTAAATTCCCAAATAAGAGTTGGTCCAGATAAGTGCATTCATATCTTTATCTGTCGTATACTGAAAGCGATCCCATTGTAAATCTGTTGTTGGATCTGCAATACCAAATCCTCCAAAACAATCGTCAGACGCCTGCTCGCTTACAATTAATTGTGTTCCGTATGCTTCTCTTTGCAACACATCATAAACAGCAACTAATCCTTCAAAAGCGTCAGATGGCGTTTTATAAAAATTGTCTGTTACCTTATCTGTATAAGGCTCATTTTCTAAAAAATCTTCCGAACAAGCTCCTAAAACCAATAAGCTTGAAAGCGCAAATAATTTTATATATGTTTTCATCGTTTTCATAAATTAAAAGTTAACATTAAGACCCATCATATACGTTCTTGGCTGTGGATAAAATCCAACATCAATTCCTCTTGCCCATTCTTGTCCTACAGTAGTATTTCCGAAACCAATTTCCGGGTCCATACCTTTATATTTTGTGAAAGTGTAAAGGTTATTAGCAGCAACATACAATCTGAATTTGCTAAAGAAATTTAACTTGTTTGTTAATTTTGTCAAATCACATCCGATAGTAATATTCTTAATTCTGAAGAAATCAGAATCCTGAACATATAAATCTGAGAATTTAGTATAGTTTCCATTAGGATCTGTTCCGTAAGTTACTCTCGGTGTTGTGTTAGAAGTTCCTTCAGAAGTCCATCTGTTTAAAACTTCAGTTGTGTTATTTGTATAAGCACGAGTATAATCATGAATTCCAAAAACGTTTTGACCACCTGCAGATCCGTAAGTATTAACCGTTAAGTCAAATGCTTTGTACGATAAATCAAAATTAACGCCATACGTATAATCAGGATTTGGGTTACCAACTTCTGTTTTATCGTTAGCATCGATTTGTCCGTCTTTGTTTAAATCAACAAAACGAACGTCTCCAGGTTGTGCATTTGGCTGAACTCCTGCTGCAACTTCTGCTGCATTTTGAAAAATACCAGCTGTTTTTAATCCGTAGAAATAACCCATTGGTTTTCCAACCTCAACACGGTTCATCTCGTCTAAACCTTGAAACAATAAGTTAGATTCTCCGTGAATGATTCCTTCGTTGTTTGCAATTCTAAGCACTTCATTTTTGTTATGAGAAACGTTTGCATTGATACCAAAATTCCAGTTTCCGAAACTTTTACGATATGCTACTGCAACCTCAAAACCTTTGTTGCTTACATCTCCACCATTAACATAAGGTGCAGAAGCTCCGGCATAAGTTGGGATAGAAGCCAATACTAACCAGTCTTTTGTTTTTTTGTCGTAATAATCAAATGTCAAACTAAAATTAGTAAACAATGTAGCATCAAAACCGAAATCTAATTGTTCTGACGTTTCCCATTTTAAGTTAGGATCTGAAAGCTGATCAGGGCTTGAACCTACAAGTAAAGTTTCGTCTCCTGTACCAAAATGATATGTTTTGTCTTTTGAGCTAATTGTTGACATGTAAGCAAATGTTCTTGAGAACTGATCGTTACCATTTTGTCCCCAGCTCGCTCTAAGTTTAAATGTATTTACAACTGCATTTTCTTTAAAGAAAGCTTCGCGGTCTAAATTCCAACCTGCAGAGAATGAAGGGAAAATTGCATATTTGTTATTTGGTCCAAATTCTGAAGATCCATCTCTACGTACTGTTGCAGAAAATAAATATTTGTTGTTGTAGTCGTATAACATACGTCCAAAGTAAGATTGGATTGCATAATCTTTACGATTTCCTTTTACCACATTTGATGTTGGATCTTTAGCATTATCTAAATAAGCATGTTCGAAATCAGTAAAAATTAAATTTCTACCCTGACCTTCCATATAATCTGCAGTATTCTTTTTTGCAGAAGTACCTACCAAAAAGTCAAAATTATGTGCGCCAGCAATTGTAGTTTTATATTGAAGTGTGTTTTCAAAAATCCATCCTGAACTTTTAGTTCCACTTTGTGTAACACTTGAAACTGTATTGTTATCACTTGAAGATAAAGAATAAACAGGTCTGAAAGAACGATAGTTACTATCTGTCATATCGACACCAAAACTAGTTCTGAAAGTAAAATCTTTAAGGAATTTTAATTCTGCAAAAATATTCCCAACATAACGGTTAACCTTTGTTTGGTTGAAGTTATTGTAATACAATGAACCAACCGGGTTGCTCACATCTGCAGAAATAGTTGATTTAGCAAAATTTCCATTAGCATCATACGCCGCGTCAATTGGAGCCGCGTTTAAGAAACTTCTAATTCCGTTGCTGTAAATACCATCATCTGCAACTCCACTAGATTTTGTGTTTGATAAAGTGAAGTTTTCTCCAATTTTCAAATGATTTTCAATTACTTCTGAAGTTGAATTCACACTAAAAGTAATACGATCGTATTGAGACTGGCTGTTTGCACCACCAATCATACCTTCCTGACCATAGTATGAAACACCTGTAGCAATAGTCGATTTTTTATCACCACCTGTAATTAAAAGAGAGTGATTTTGTTTCATTGCTCCTTCATTAAACAAATCATCCTGCCAATCGTGATTTGGCAATGCTGCAACCTGAGCTGGCGTGTATAATGGCGTAAGCCCAGAGTTTACACGAGCTTCATTCATGATTGTAGTATATTCCTGTGTATTCATCAAATCAAGTTTTTTAGCAACTTGCTGAAAACCTGTATAAGAATTAAATGACACATTCATTTTTCCGTCTTTACCTTTTTTAGTTGTAACTAAGATAACTCCGTTTGCTGCTCTTGCTCCGTAGATTGAAGCCGCAGAAGCATCTTTAAGTACATCGACCCTTTCGATAACCGAAGGATCAAGATAAGAGATACCGTTATCAACAACAACACCATCTACCACATAAAGCGGATCACTTTTTCCTGCTGTACCGGCCCCACGAATATTTACCACCATATTAGCTCCCGGTTGCCCTGAAGATGAAGTAACGTTTACCCCAGATGCCTGACCTTGCAAAGCATTGGTAACATCAAGACTCGCAACTTGCTGAATATCTTTTCCAGATACAAGTGAAGTTGCTGCTGTATTTACCTTTTTCTTTTGTGTACCGTAACCAATAACTACAATTTCTTTTAGTTCTGCAGTTTCAGCCTGCATGGTTACATTTATTTTTTTATTTTCTCCAACAGTGATTTTTTGCGTTTTATATCCCATAAAACTAAATACCAGTACATCACCGGTCTTCGCTTCAATTTTGTATAATCCATCAAAATCAGTGGCAGTACTTGTCTTAGTTCCCTGTACCAAAATAGTGGCACCCGGAACTCCCATGTTATCATCTGCCGAAATAACATTTCCGCTTACAAACTTGGATTGCTCTTGGGCAAAACCAGATTGTATCATAAATAAGCTAAGCAATAGTGCCATGTAATATGGCAGCATTGTTGTTTTTATACAATATTTGCTTTTCATAATAATTAAGAATTGGTTTAAATTTATAGTTAGTTACCTGTAATTATTTAATACGCATTCGAAATAATCTGTTCGAATAATTCTTGTCTGCCGCTTAGTGGCTGAGGCTCTCCGCTTGCACGTGCAATTTTGCTTAAATCTTCAAGAGACAATTCTCCATTTTCAAACTTAGCTCCATTACCACCGTCAAACGAACTGTAACGCTGTGTGCGTAATTTTCTGTAATCTGTATTTTGTAAAATTTGATCTGCGCAGATTAATCCTCTTGCAAAAACATCCATTCCTGAAATGTGCGCAATGAATTTATCTTCTAAATCGATTGAATTTCTTCTCACTTTAGCATCAAAGTTTACTCCACCGCCTTGTATTCCGCCACCTTCAAGGATAACCAACATAGCTTGTGTTACTTCCTGAAGATTGATTGGGAACTGATCTGTATCCCAACCGTTTTGGTAATCTCCGCGGTTAGCGTCAATACTTCCTAACATTCCGGCATCAACAGCAACCTGTAATTCATGTTCGAAAGAATGTCCGGCAAGTGTTGCGTGGTTTACTTCTAAGTTTAATTTGAAATCGTTTTGAAGTCCGTATTTATTAATGAAACCTAATGAAGTCGCTGCATCATAATCATATTGATGTTTCGTTGGTTCCATTGGTTTTGGTTCGATAAGGAAGTTTCCTTTAAAACCTTCTTTACGAGCATAATCTTTACAAGTATTTAAGAATCTTCCCAAGTGGTCTAATTCTCTTTTCATGTCTGTGTTTAACAAACTCATATATCCTTCACGACCTCCCCAGAAAACATAATTTTCTCCACCAAGAGCGATAGTAGCATCGATAGCAATTTTTGCCTGAGCTCCGGCGTAAGCCAAAACATCAAAGTTTGGGTTTGTCGCCGCACCGTTCATATAACGCGGATTGCTGAATAAGTTTGAAGTTCCCCACAACAATTTAATTCCGGATTCCTGTTGTTTTTGTTTTGCATATTCAACCATTGTCTGAATACGAGTTTCAAATTCTGCCAAAGTTGGCGCATCATCCACAACATCAACATCATGAAAACAATAATATGGCAAACCTAATTTTGTCATGAATTCAAAAGCCGCATCCATTTTGTCTTTAGCTCTTAAAATTGCATTTTCATTTTTATCCCATGCAAAAGTTTCAGTCGAAGCTCCAAACGGATCTCCACCTGTATTACATAGCGTATGCCAGTAAGCCATTGAAAAACGTAAATGTTCTTTCAAAGTTTTTCCTGCAACAACACGATTTTCATCGTACCATTTAAAAGCTAACGGATTGTCACTTTCTCTGCCTTCGAACTTAATTGTATCGATGTTTTTAAAATATTGATTGGTAGTGCTCATTATTATTGTTCTATTTTAATTTGATTTTTCCATTCCTGATAGAAATCCTGATATTGTGAAGTCAGGATTTTGTTGGGTTCAATTCGGTCTAAACACTGCAATCCTGAAAAAGCTTCGTCAAGCGAATTGTAATATCCTAATCCGTAAGCGGCGCCTCTTGCAGCACCTTCTGCTCCCGAAGTATTGTATAATTCTAAAGTAGTTTGGGTGGTATTAGTGAAGATTTCCCTAAAAACCGGACTTAAAAATAAGTTTGAATTTCCTGCACGAACCACAGTTCCGGAAACGCCAACTTCTTTCATAACATCAAAACCGTAGTTCATTGCAAACACGATTCCTTCGCAGGCCGCGCGCACTAAATGTGATGGCTGATGAATATTGAAATTTAAATTCTGAATTCCTGATGTTGCATTTTTATTGTTAAAAATACGTTCAACACCATTTCCGAAAGGGTAAAAACGAAGTCCGTTGCTTCCCGCCTCGACTTTTGCAGCTTCGGCATTTAATTTTTCGTAAGCAATTAAATCAGCTCTGTCAACAGACATGATTTTACGCAACCATTGGTATAAAATTCCAGAACCGTTGATGCACAGCATTACGCCATTTTTCTTTTCAGTTTCTGTATTGTTAACGTGTAAAAAAGTATTGATTCTGTTTTGTTTGTCATAAGCATCCTGATCGCTTACGGCATAAACAACTGCAGATGTTCCGGCTGTTGTAGCAATTTCACCAGGTTTTAAAACATTTAATGACAATGCATTATTGGGTTGGTCTCCTGCACGATACGTAATTTTTGCATCCGGATTTAATCCTAATTCCTGAGCAATTTCAGAATGAATGGTTGCCTGAATGCCAAAGTTTGAAACAATTTCAGGAACGATATCCGAAGACAATCCCATTTGAGATAGGATTTCAGTTGCCAATTTCCCTTCCGAGAAATTCCATAAAGCTGCTTCTGATAATCCTGAAGTACTAATTTGAGCTACTTTTGAAAGTTTCGCAGCAATAAAATCGCCCGGAAGCATCATGTATTTTGCTTTTGCGAAAATTTCTGGCTGGTTCTCTTTTACCCATTTTAGTTTTGAAGCCGTAAAATTTCCCGGACTTCCTAAAATTTGTTTTTGACAGTTTTCGGCACCAATTTGAGCATAAACTTCATCACCAATAAGAGCAGCACGGCTGTCGCACCATATAATCGAAGAACGAATCGGATTCAAATTTTCATCAGTTAAAACCAAACCATGCATTTGATAGGCAATTCCAATTCCGGCAATTTTCTTTAAATCGATATTAGATTTAGCACCCAATTGTTTAATTCCGTCTTTTACATATTGCCACCATGACTCCGGATCTTGTTCTGCCCAGCCAAATTGTTCTGCGATAATTGGCATTTCAAAATCTGGAACGCTTACTGCACCAATAGTCGTTCCTTTCTCAGGATCGAAAACTGATAATTTTATTGAAGAGCTTCCTAAATCAATTCCTAAAAAAAACATTTGTGGTACTTTTTAATTAGTTATAGATTTGTCCTTTTTAAACTTATAGTCAAACTGAACTTATCTTATGGTTATTTTGACTACAAGTGTAAAACATTTTTTCTATATTAACAAAATATTAGATGTTTTTTTTGGCTATTCAGATAAATTGATGTTCATTTTTACAGATACAACAAAAAATGAATTAAAAGTGAAATAAAAATTGTCAAAAAAATAACGAATTATGAATTTGACAATCAGACGTTTAAGAATTAGAATTTGAAAGTGGAAAAATTATCAATTAAATAAGACACTGATTACCAGAAAATTGTTACGTTAAAAAAAATATAAAGCTTTTACGAAGGCAATTATTCATTTTATTTATTTAATTTGTCAAAATTTTAATAGCATATGGTTAAAAATGTAGAGGATAATTCAGTTTTGAAGAACGAACAAACTGCAATGAATGCAATCACGATTGACTGTGTAATATTTGGTTTTGATAAAGGAAGTTTAGAAGTACTTTTGGTACAGCACGGAGAAGGGATTAGTAAAGGAAAATGGGGACTTCCCGGAGGATGGATTTATAAAAAAGAAAGTACAGATAACGCCGCACATCGTTTGTTGAATGAACTTACCGGTCTTGATAATATTTATCTTGAGCAGTTAAAAGCGTTTGGCGACCCCGATCGTTTCCCGCTTCGACGCGTTATTACGATTGGTTATTATGCTTTGGTAAAACGCGAAGATTACAATATTAAAGCAGGTTTTACAGCATCTGATGCTAAATGGTATAAAATAAATAATATTCCGGATTTGATTTATGATCATAATGAAATCCTGTCCTATAGTTTAAAACATCTTCAAAACAGAGTTCGCCAGGCACCACTTGGATTTAATCTTTTGCCTGAAAAATTTACTTTACTGCAATTAATGCATTTATATGAAGAAATTTTAGGAATCGAAATGGACAAATCTAATTTTCGCCGAAAAATTCTTCACATGAAATTATTGGTTGCTTTAGATGAAAAACAACAAGATGTCTCGCACAGAGCCGCAAAATTGTATAAGTTTGATCCTGATATTTACAAAAAACTGACTGAAAAAGGATTTAACTTTGAATTTTAATGGCTTTTTCTTCTTCTCAAAATATTTCTGAAACGAATACCAATATAACTGCAGATAAAAAAACAGTTATACATGGCATCACGATTGACTGTGTTATTTTTTCTTTCGATAAAAAAAACCTTGAAGTTCTTTTGGTAAAACATGCCGGAGGAGCAAGTGTTGGAAAATGGGGACTTCTGGGTGGAGATTTATATTTAGACGAAAGTATTGATAATGCTGCCCTTCGAATAGTATATGAATTGACCAGTCTTGACAACATTTATCTGGAACAGCTAAAAGCTTTTACGGATCCGGATCGTGTAAAAAGTACAAGAGTTGTAACTGTTGGTTATTATACTTTGCTCAATAGGGAAGATTATGATATTAAAGCCAGCATTTCTGTAATTGAAGCCAAATGGTATAAAATTAAGGACATTCCGGATTTGATTTTTGACCACAACGAAATTCTCGAATTTAGTTTGATGCAATTGCGTAATCGTGTTCGCCAGGCCCCAATTGGTTTTAATCTTTTGCCGGAGAAATTCACTCTTTTGCAGTTAATGCATCTTTATGAAGAAATATTAGGAATTGAATTAGACAAATCCAACTTTCGCAGAAAAATTTTGCACATGAAATTATTAGTTGCACTTGATGAAAAACAAAAAGACGTCTCGCACAGAGCGGCAAAACTCTATAAATTTGATCCTGAAATTTACAAGAAACTGACCGAAAAAGGTTTTAATTTTGAATTTTAAAAGTAATTTTAAAACGCAGATTCTAACAATCAGAGATCTTCATTCCAGAATCCAAAACTTTGCGCTATCTTTGCCCCTTAATAACACGCTCTAAAGCAATTGCCCAAGAGTAAATTTATACCCGGAATTACTTAAACTCGTATAGAGAATTGATATTATAAAATGAAGAAGATACGTAACTTTTGCATTATTGCACACATTGACCACGGTAAAAGTACATTGGCAGACAGATTATTGGGAGCCACACAAACCGTTACAGCTCGTGAAGAAAAAGCACAATTGCTTGACAACATGGATCTGGAGCGCGAGCGTGGAATTACCATTAAAAGTCACGCCATTCAAATGGAATATACTTATAAGGGAGAAGAATATATTTTAAATTTAATTGACACTCCTGGTCACGTTGACTTTTCATACGAAGTTTCTCGTTCGATTGCTGCCTGCGAAGGTGCGCTTTTGATTGTTGATGCTGCACAAAGTATTCAGGCACAAACGATTTCAAATTTATATCTTGCTTTAGAAAATGACCTGGAAATTATTCCGGTTTTGAATAAAGTAGATTTACCAAGTGCCAATCCTGAAGAAGTTAGTGATGATATTATCGATTTATTAGGTTGTAAATTGGAAGATATTATTCATGCTTCGGGAAAAACAGGTTTTGGTGTCGAAAATATTCTGGCTGCCATTATCGAAAAAATTCCGGCTCCAAAAGGAAATAAAGACGAACCATTACAGGCTTTGATTTTTGACTCGGTTTACAACCCGTTTCGTGGAATCGAAGTTATTTTTAGAGTTGTAAATGGTGAAATCAGAAAAGGACAGAAAATTAAATTCATGGCTACCGGAAATGAATATTTTGCTGACGAAATTGGAACTTTGAAATTAAATCAGGTTCCGAAAAATGTTATTTCTGTTGGAGATGTTGGATATTTAATTTCCGGAATTAAAGAAGCGAAAGAAGTAAAAGTTGGTGATACCTTAACGGATGCAAAAACGCCAACCACAAATATGATTACAGGTTTTGAGGATGTAAAACCAATGGTTTTCGCCGGAATTTATCCTGTTGATACTGAAGATTATGAAGATTTGCGTTCTTCAATGGAGAAATTGCAATTGAATGATGCTTCGTTAGTTTTTACACCTGAAAGTTCTGCAGCGTTAGGATTTGGTTTCCGTTGTGGATTCTTAGGAATGCTTCACATGGAAATTATTCAGGAACGTTTAGAGCGTGAATTTGATATGACTGTAATTACTACAGTTCCCAACGTTTCGTATTTGGCTTATACCAAAAAAGATCCTGAAACTCCGTTCGTTGTAAATAATCCTTCTGATTTACCTGAACCTTCTCGTTTAGACAGAGTTGAAGAACCTTATATTAAAGCTACAATTATTACAAAAGCTGATTTCGTAGGAAACGTAATGAGTTTATGTATCGAAAAACGTGGTCAAATTACCAACCAAACATATTTGACTACAGAACGTGTTGAATTGAATTTTGACATGCCTCTTGCTGAGATTGTTTTCGATTTTTATGATCGTTTAAAAACAGTTTCTAAAGGTTATGCTTCTTTTGACTACTCTCCTATCGGAATGAGAACTTCGAAATTAGTAAAACTGGATGTTCTTTTGAATGCTCAAACAGTTGATGCGCTTTCTGCTTTGATTCACGAAGACAATGCTTATAACATCGGTAAAAAAATGACCGAGAAATTACGCGAATTGATTCCGAGACAGCAATTTGACATTCCGATTCAGGCTGCAATTGGAGCAAAAATTATCGCTCGTGAAACGATTAAAGCACTTCGTAAAGACGTTACCGCAAAATGTTATGGTGGAGATATTTCGCGTAAGCGTAAACTTCTTGAAAAACAGAAAAAAGGTAAAAAACGTATGAGACAAGTTGGAAACGTTGAAATTCCGCAAGAAGCTTTTATGGCTGTTTTGAAACTTAACGATTAGATTTTTATTTTAGACAGAAGAAGCAAGAATAAAGAGAATAGAATATAGATGAACCCAATGACGAAAGTTGTTGGGTTTTTTGTTTGTTTTTATTGGAGATTTTATTGTAATATAATTAAAGAAACTGAGCACTGCATAGCTTTACCTCATATATAAATTACAAAACCTCATGTAAAAGTAGCTTCTTAGGGCTAAAAAATGCATCAGTAAAAACTTATAAAAAATGCGATTTTTAACTCTATAGCTTTGAATTTTAATTCATATGATTTTGACTGATTAATGTTTTAAGATAAAAAATATAACTTTAATCTTACAAACATTAAAAGCTTTTATTATGAAAACGAAATTTTTATTTATTTTATCGTTGTTGACTTTTTCATTTGCAAATGCGCAACAAGTCGAAGCTGAAGAAGAAATGAACTCGGCAAAAGGCATCACTTTTCAAAATGGTGATATGTTCCTCGAAGGTTCTATTAAAATTAGTACTGGCGGAGAAGAAGATTATTATGGTTTTAGTCCAAAATTTGGTTACTTTTTGAATGATAAATTCGCCGTGGGAGCAAAAGTAGATTATGCCAGCATTGAAGAAGAAGCGACTGACACCAAAACAAATGTGTTTGGAGTTGGGGCATTTGCCAGATATTATTTTCTGGAACTGGACAAAAAACGTTTTAAAGCATTTGGAGAAGCAGGCTTAGGATTCGGAAGAAATAAGACTGAAGTTTTGGGAGTTGAAGATACTGATAATAGTATTACAGCTGATCTTACTGTAGGTCTTAACTACTTTGTTACCAAAAACATTGCGGTAACTTTTACTCTTGCCAATGTTTTATCCTACAACAGTGTCTCACCTGAAAACGGACCATCATCAGATACTTTTAACCTGAACATTAATTTATTTGAAAACATATTTGATCAGCCACAATTTGGATTGTTATACAGATTTTAATGCTTAATTAGTTTCGGACATTTAGTTTAGCATTAAAATTTAATCTTGAAGATGTAAAAACATCCAAACAAAAACCCGATAATTCGTTATCGGGTTTTTTGTTGCAATTTTTAGAAAAATAATATTATCCATAAAGAATATCGTAGAGGCGCACAGCAGTGCGTCTCCCGCAAAGTAAATCGACAATGAATTTACGGATTGTTGTACTTTCCTTTAATCGAGGAACGGATATAGATTGTGTAGACGCACTGCTGTGCGTCTTTACGACATGCGTTGTGGATAAAAATGTTCTTTTTTTAAATGTAGTTTCAAATTGCGAATATTTTTTTAACCGATAAATCTGTCCTAATTTGGAACATCTTTTTTATTTCTTTAAACTTTGAACCTTTGTATCTTTGAACCTCTGAACCTCAAAAGAAAAAAATGGACGAAACTCCAAAACGATTTGACCGAATTGTCGCTATACTGATTCAATTACAATCTAAAAAAATTGTAAAAGCTCAGGAATTGGCTGATCGTTTTGACTGTAGTTTGAGAACGATTTACAGGGATATTCGAACTTTGGAAGCATCGGGAGTTCCTATTTATAGTGAAGCCGGAGTTGGTTATGCTTTAATGGAAGGTTACAGATTACCGCCTGTAATGTTTACGCGCGAGGAAGTAAGCAGTTTTATTGCTGCCGAAAAACTGATGCAGAAATTTACAGATCCTTCTTTGGGAAATCATTACGCATCGGCGATGTATAAATTGAAATCGGTTTTGAGAAGTAATGACAAAGACTGGCTTTCGAATATTGAATCGAGGGTTGTCATGCAAACTGCAGAACCGATGTTTAACGACAATTCGCCTAATACGCTGGCGGTTCTTTTTGAAAGTATTGCCGAGAAAAAACAAATTTTGTTATCCTATAAAACCTTTGATAAAGAAGAAGTAACGCAGCGAAATATTGAACCTGTTGGTGTTTTTCACGACCATAATAATTGGTATTTTCTGGGTTATTGTCATTTACGAAAAGATTACAGACAATTTCGAACCGATAGAATTCAGGCAATAAAAAAAACAGACTGTGATTTTACGATCGAACATGATTCATTAGAAACATACTTAAATAAAGCGGAAACAATTCCAACGACGAAAGTCCGAATTTTGATTGAAAAGAAAATCGCAAGATATCTTGTAACCGAAAAAAAATATCACGGTTTTGTTTCAGAAAAAGAAATTGACGGGAAAATTGAAATGACTTTTATGTCCAGCAGTGTCGACAATGGTTTTCCTCGGTGGTTTTTAATGTTTGGAGATTATGCCACAATATTAGAGCCTGAAAGCCTTAAAACTAGAGCTTTAGAATTATTAGAAGTCAACAGAAAAAGACTTTTATAAAAAAACTCCCGAGAAAATATCTTCGGGAGTTTTTTATTTTATTGCTGAGTTTTGACAACATTATAAAAGTTATAATCTGTATTTGAGGCATCTGTAATTCCGATGTTTCTTCCCATTGTTACAATCTGACCTCTATGATAAGTGCCATGATTAATAACCTGAAGTAAATAGTCAGAAATTGGAAGCTCACATTCAAACCAGGGATTAATGATTTTAACTTTTTTTACCAAATCTTCTTCTGACAATGAATTAATAAAGTCGGCCAATTTTTTAGATGAATTTAATAAACCTGAAAGAATTTCTTCTTTAGACAATTCACTTTCCGGTTTCTTTTCTAATAGAGAATTTTCAGAAATAACAGAAAACCAATATTCTTCTGTCGACCAAATATGATCGAGTGTTTTCATAATAGTCGAAAAACTCGAAGGTACTTCTGCATAAAGCAGTTCATCAGATTTCGGCGAAAGCCAATTCACGAATTGTTGATTTACCCATAAATTGTAACCTGCATAATTGGACATTATATTTTTTAAGCTCATGGTCAATAATTTTAGATTTGTTCAATAAAGTTATAATATAAAATTTGTCTAATTATCTTTCCCAGAAAAAAGGAGGTTCAATTCCTAAAGCTCTTAGGTACACATAACCTTGTCCGCGATGATGCACTTCATTATCAATAAAATATAAAATATTCTGAATTACCGGAAATTCATATTGACCAAAAAGATTAAAGGTTTCATTAAAATCTTCTATCGAAAGTTTTTGCCAATACTCGTTAATTTCGGCAGTTGCTTCGTCCCATTTTTCAAGGTACTGCGCTTTAAAAACTAATTTTTCTGAATCCTCAGCAAATGGTTTTGTTTCTTTAGTCACGATTCCTTTTAAACCCGGAACCGCAATGGCTAAAAGTTCATCGGCTAATTTTGCAAAAGGTCGCATTCCTGCAATAGAAAATTCAAAAAAGTCTTTTTCAGGAAAAGCTTCAATTACACGACGCGTAAGAGCGCGGTGACCTTGCCAATGTTTCAATAAATCTTCTGGAGTAATTACCTGGGCTGCTAATGTTTTCATGATTTTAAAGTTTTAATTATTTAATACTTCAAAATTATTGAGGGTTGGTGACAACAGTTTGTCAACAGGAAATAAAAAAATAGAAAAATTTCTATTTTTTTATTTCCGTAGAGACGCACAGCAGTGCGTCTACATAAAGTAACCTCATTTTATTCCGTTATGTCGAACCCGACAGGTTTTAAAAACCTGTCGGGTTTAGTATTGCGTTTACGATGTGTAATAAATTGTGGTTACTGTTCGGGAGACACACTGCTGTGCGCCTCTACGATTTAGATCGACGATATAAATTGTGGAAAATATCTGTTTCTTTAAATATTATTATTGAAAATTTATTTATTCTCTGTGCCAAACTAAACTCATAATTCATAATTCATAACTAATAACTTATAACTAAATTACCTATTCTTCAACCATTCAAATAAACGATTGGCATCTTCAAATTTAAATAATTGTGTGCCTTCATTCATTGTTGCGGCAGATCCACAGGCAACACCCCAACGAATTACTTCTTTCAGGTTTTTATTTTGAGATAATGCCCAAACCATTCCGCCCACCATACTATCTCCTGCTCCAACGGTACTTTTTTTAGCCACATTGGGTGCCGGAACAAAATCACAACTATCTTTTGTGACTAAAACTGCTCCTTGCGGACCAAGAGAAACTACTACAATTTCTGCTCCGCCGTTGGCAATGATTTTTTTAGCGGCATCGTCTACTTCTTCCATCTCCAGACGTTCAACGCCTATTAATTTTGCCAGTTCACCAACATTTGGTTTTATGAGATAAGCTCCTGTTTCTAAAACTTTCTTTAATGCTTCGCCAGAAGTATCTACAACTAATTTTGAGTTTGATGTTTTTGCTATTTCAGCTATTTTTTGATAAAAATCATCAGACAATCCTTCATTTAAGCTTCCGCTTGCCACCAGAAATTTTGGCTTTAAATTCGAAATCGTTTCTAAAATCTTCTCAACTTCCCAATCTTCTAAAACATCCCCCGAAAATCCAAAACGATATTGCGAGTTTGTATGATCATCAACAGCAATAAAATTTTCTCTTGTTGCTGTTTTGGTTTCGATTACTTCAAAATCTATCTTTTCTTCTGTAACCAAATCTTTTAGCATTTTTCCAACTGGTCCGCCAGCTGTAAAAACGGCTAATGAATTTCCGCGCAAGCGGGAAATTGCTTTAGAAACATTTATTCCGCCACCGCCTGCATCAAATTGAGGGTCTTTACATCTTATTTTTTGTTCTGCAATTAAGCCTGAAAAGTGAGTGCTTTTATCTACAGAAGGATTTACAGTTAGTGTAACTATATCAAATGATTTCATTTTTTCTATTTTTTAATTCTCTTAAAGATCCGAAAAAAATGTCAATTTTAGTATCCTATTATTAATGTAACCAAAGTGATTCTCATTAAAATAAGCCAAAACCTTTGCTCCCGAAGCTTCGGGATTGTACCTTTGTAGCATAAAAACATTGGAACTTAGAAAAAATGATCGAAGATAAAAATCCGCAACGTACCAGTTTAGCGCAATTAGGCGAGTTTGGCCTGATTGAACATTTAACCAAAAATTTTGATGTTACACAAGAATCTACTTTAAAAAGTATAGGCGATGATGCTGCGGTTCTTGATTTTAAAGATAAAAAAGTACTTATTTCTACCGATTTATTAATTGAAGGCGTACATTTTGATTTGGCTTATATGCCATTAAAACACTTAGGTTACAAAGCTGTCGTGGTAAATGTGTCTGATATTTGTGCGATGAATGCCAAACCAACGCAAATAACGGTTTCTGTAGCTGTTTCTAATCGTTTTCCACTAGAAGCCCTGGAAGAATTATTTGAAGGCATTACACACGCTGCAAAAGAATATAAAGTTGATGTTATTGGCGGAGATACAACCTCATCTCAAAAAGGATTAATTATTAGTATTACTGCTATTGGTGAAGCTAATGAAGATGAAATTGTTTATAGAAATGGAGCCAAACAAACTGATTTGCTTGTTGTAACAGGTGATATTGGAGCTGCTTATATGGGATTGCAGGTTTTGGAGCGCGAAAAACAGGTTTTTCAGGTTAATCCAAACAGTCAGCCGGATTTAGATCCTTATACTTATTTAGTGGAACGTCAATTAAAACCGGAAGCCCGAAAAGATGTTCGTACTTTATTACATGCTCTTGAAATTAAGCCAACTTCGATGATTGATATTTCTGATGGATTATCTTCAGAAATTATTCATTTGTGTAAACAATCAAAAGTGGGTTGTAATTTATATGAAGATAAATTACCGCTTGATCCGCAATTTATTTCGACTTGTGAAGAATTTAATATTGACAGCACAACGGTTGCGATCAATGGCGGAGAAGATTATGAGTTGTTGTTTACGATTGACATTAATGATTTTGATAAAATAAAAGGAAACCCGAACTTTTCAATCATTGGCCATATGGCTGATGAAAGCGAAGGAATAAATCTGGTTACACGCGCAAACACTCAAATTCCTTTAAAAGCTCGTGGCTGGGATGCTTTGAGCGAATAAACTTTTTAAATTCCAAAATAGAAATTCCAAATTCCAACGATACTGAGTGTCAATTGGAATTTGGAATTTTTTTATTGAAATTTTTTATTCTAAAAAAGCCCTTTGCTTTTGGCTTCTTTGACCAATTCTTCGTCAAGTCCGGATTTTATTTTTAATAGTTCTTTCAGATTGATTTTTCGTTTTTCGATTGCGTTTAATGAAATCGGAATATATTGTGGCATTTCGTGTGTTGGAGTTCCTTTTGATAAATGAAATAATATTTGTTTGTCAAATTCGTCAATTTCAATGGAATTATGAGGCGACTGATTCAGCATTTTTTGAACTGACTGACTGTAATATTTATCGTTTTTCATTACTTTATCAAAGGCAAAAAGCAATTCATCAAACGTAAGGTCATTTTTAATTACTAAACCATTTGGGTTGATGGTTCTGATTATGGTTTTAATTTTCAGTAATTCTGTATACATCGTAAGCAGAATAACACTGCAATTGGGCATTTTTTTCAGAATTAACTTTGCCAGATCTTCACCAGAATAAAGATCTTTTTCTTCATAAGCCGGCATACTAATGTCTAAAAAGGCAACATCGAAATTCGGAGTTGCTTCATTCTCGATTAAATCATAAGCAGATCTGCAATCATAAGCCTGCGAAATAACAAAATCATATTTCTTAGGGTTGTACCGTGTAATAGCATTTTTGTATCCTTCAATAATAAAAGGATGATCGTCAACTATTAATACATTACGTCTAATTAATTGAGAAACTGGGGGGTTTTGTTCAATTGTCATTATTTTGCAGGTTAATTTTTTGATCTATTGGCACTTTTACAGCTAGTAAGGTTCCTTCTCCCTGAACAGATTTTATTGACATACTTCCTTTACATTCTGCAGCTCTGTATTCAATATTATGCAAACCTATTCCGTTTTTGGTTCTCTTTGTATTAAACCCAATTCCATCATCATAAATTGATAAAATCAGATAGTTTATTTCACTTTTAAATTCAACAGTAATTTTTTCTGCATTAGCATATTTATTACAATTTTGAAGTGCTTCCTGAATAATTCTGTACAAATTAATCTTTACGGCATTACTCACCAATTCCCACTTTATTTGGGGGTCAATAGAAGTAATCAATTCCGAATCATAAGTGTTTTGTTGGTTTTCAAACAATTTGTTTAAAATTAGGACAAAATTATTAATTAGTTCGGATTTTTCTCTATTTAAATCATGCGAAATTTCACGTATATCTTCTTCGATATTTTTAAGCTCCGTCAAATATTTTCTTCTTTTCGGTAATGCTTCGTCTTCATCCATTTGTTCCAGACTGTCAAGGCTTATTCTAATGCCAAACATTCTGCCCAAAACTCCGTCGTGCAATTCCTGAGCAACCTTTTTCTTTTCTTTTATACGTGTTAATTCGATATCATTTTGCTGAGAAATCAGCAAATTATAAATATCCTCATTGGCAACTTGCTGCTGCTGTTTAAAAAGCAATTCCCTATTACGGGCTTGCTGAGTTTTATAAACGTAGAAAAATAATCCCACCAAAGTACAAATACTAAAAACATAAACTAAGGTTTTGTTCTTTTCCTGCAAGTTGGAGTTTTGATCTTTAATTTCATTTGTTTCGTATTCAATGCGGGAGAATTTCTCCCCCATATTACGTTCAGCTTTCAACATTTTATCATTAAGATGAATATATTCTTTTGAATAAATGGAAGCATTTTTTGGATCAACAATTGCAATTTGTTTAAGAGCAATTAAGGTATTAATTAATTTATCTGATGTACGAGCCTGCATTAAGGCTTGTTTTGAAAATTGTATGGCTTTAAATGTATCTTTTTTAAAAGCAAAATACTCTGATAAATGAATTTTGGTGGCTATTATTTCTGCCTTAAGCTTTAAACTATCTCTAATCTTTAAAGATTGGTAAAACAAGTCCGGCAATTGATCAGATTCTTTTAATTTAAATTTAGTGTAAGCCAAATTATCCAATAGTATAGCATATAAGGTTGGTTTGTCCTTAAACAGATTGGTTTGTTCTAATCCTTCTTTAAAAAAAACTTTCGCTTTTTTATAATTATATGTCTTTAAATAAACATATCCTATATTATTTAATGAAGTCGCTTTATATTGAAATTCTAATGGTATTGATTTATCTTCTAATACCAATAAGGCTTTGTTTTGAAACTCGAGTGCCTTGTCATATTCTTCTCTTTCATTATATAATATTCCCAAAATATTATAACTCTCATAAAAAAGATCATTTACATTTTTTTGTTTTTTTAAACTACTTAAAGCCTTGAATACATTAATTTCACTTTCAAAAAAATCACCTTCGTTATATTGAAGACTAGCTTTATTTAAAAACGTTTTAGCAATATGATATTCATCTTTTAACCTTAAATAAAGTTTTTCAGCCTTATAGTAATTCATAAAAGCACTATCAGCAATGGATTTTACTACATAATAATCTCCTAAATATGAATAGGCTTTAGCAATATTAGCTGAGTCATTAGATTTTTTTGATCGTTCTAAAATTAACCTGGTGGTTTCGGTGTATCCCTTCCAATCGCTCATATTGTAATATCGATTGGCAACTTTAAAAAGATTTACTTTATTTATTGAATCATCTTTTTGATTTAATATAATAGACAAGGCTTTTCTATTATAATCTTGCTTAAAATTTAAAGGTAATTTCTCTTCATTAGCCAATGAAAGATAAGTTGGAAGACTGTCTGAGGAAGAAGTTATATTTTTCTCTGAATTTGTTTTTTCAGAACAAGCTCCAAAAACAAAAATTAAAAATAATAGTATGTGAAATTTTCTTTTCAACGTTGTCAATTTCATCAAAAATACTAAAACTATACATACAAAAATAAGGCTGCCAAAATTTTGGCAGCCTAAAATATTATCAGGTAAATTAATTAAAATTAATCTTGCTTTTTGTTTAAGCCTAAAGATTGATTAACAGCTGTAAAATCTAAGTTATTGTTTATTACTGTAGATTCTTCAGTTGGCATTAGTCCATCAACTTTTTTAGTTTGGCCACCTGTTGCACCGCCTCTGGGATCAATAGATTTTTCAAAATAGGTATTTTTATTTAAAGCATTTGCTGCCATTTCTGGTGCCGTAAATGAAGTTGTTACTACTACTAAAGAAAATAATCCGATTGTTAAAGCTGCTTTTTTCATGTTTTTGAGGTGTTTAGTTTTGATTTATTTTTGGGGCTTATGATTGCTTTGGTTGCAAATCATGGGACAAAGCTAAGACCACGACATAAAAAAATTGTGCGAAAAAATCAGTTTATGGTAAAACATGCCCAATTGATAGTCAATGAACGTCAAATCGATGTAAATACTTAGTTTTTAGACTTCTAAGTAATTTCCTGCAGAAAAATTAGTAATAATCAAATCAACATTTGATTTATAGGTTTTTGAGAAAGGAATTTTCTTCGGAGAATTTTTAATGTAACAAACTGAGTGTCCGCTATGAATTCTGGAAATGTAATTTTGATTGATAATAAAGCTATTATGAATTCTTACAAACGGGTGCGATAAAACAAACTCAAAATGTTTTAAGGTTTTAAAAGCGGTTATCATTTCGCCGGAACTCAAATAAATATCTGTAGAATTATTATCGGCTTGAAAATAACAAATATCGTCTGTAGATATATAACGATAATCGCCATATGATTTAATGCATAAAATAAGCGGTTTATCAATTTGAGCAGGCTGCAAAGCTGGAATTACTGAAGTATTAATTCTATTTTTAATTTTAGCAGCATTTGCTTCTAAAGTTGTCTTGTCCAGCTTTAAAATAATTTTAAGCAAATCAATCTCTAAAACAGGTTTCAGGATATAATCAAAAACATTGTATTGAATCGCATCAAAAGCAAGCTCTTTTGCAGAAGTGGTGACAATTATTTTAGGTACTTCTGTAAGATATCGATGCAATTCATTAATGAAGGAAAGCGATAAATTGCTGGACAATTCTTTGGGATCAATTTCTAAAAAAATAAAAGAAGGCTTATGTTCTAAAACTAAATTCAATCCGTCCTGATAATTTGTAGCCGTTGCAATACAGGTAAGTTCTGAAAACTCTTCGGCCAGCGCGTGAGTTTTCAAAATATCTTCGGCGTTATCATCAATAATAATATAAGAATACTTTTTCAATA
Organism: Flavobacterium sp. MEB061; assembly: GCF_000834715.1. Lineage (NCBI taxonomy): Bacteria > Pseudomonadati > Bacteroidota > Flavobacteriia > Flavobacteriales > Flavobacteriaceae > Flavobacterium > Flavobacterium sp. MEB061. The sequence continues at coordinate 72,353 of NZ_JXQR01000004.1, forward strand.
TTATTTTTAAAAATGGTGTTTAGACTTTGTATGCGCATCTAATTTACGCAATTCTGTTAATCAAACATTTCATTGTTAATAAGTATAAACAAATGTTAAAATAAGGAAATAAACACGCCAATGCAAAATTAAAAAATCCCAAACTCCTATTGGAATTTGGGATTTTAATATATGAAATTTAAAAAAATTACATTTTCATCAACCAGTTTTTCATAGAAACTTCGTTTTCGATAATATCTTTCAATTCAGAAATTTTTACACGATCTTGTTTCATGGTATCTCTATGACGAATTGTTACTGTTTCATCATCGATTGTTTGATGATCTACAGTGATACAAAACGGAGTTCCAAGTGCATCTTGTCTTCTGTAACGACGACCTACTGCATCTTTTTCGTCATAAGCTACACTGAAATCCCATTTTAAATCTTCGATGATTTTTTTAGAAATTTCAGGTAAACCGTCTCTTTTAATTAATGGCAAAATAGCAACTTTTGTTGGTGCCAGAACTGATGGTAATTTCAATACTGTTCTAGTTGAACCGTCTTCAAGAGTTTCTTCTTGTAATGAAGTGGCAAAAACAGCCAGGAACATACGATCTAAACCTACTGAAGTTTCAACTACATATGGCACGTAGTTTTCATTTAATTCAGGATCAAAATATTGCAATTTTCTACCAGAATATTGTTCGTGTGCTTTTAAATCAAAATCTGTACGAGAGTGAATTCCTTCTAATTCTTTAAATCCGAACGGGAAGTTAAATTCAATATCGGCAGCAGCATTGGCATAATGGGCTAATTTTTCGTGATCGTGAAAACGATAATTCTCTTTTCCTAATCCCAAAGATAAATGCCAGTTTAAACGGGCTTCTTTCCAGTGATGGTACCATTTCATTTCTTCACCCGGACGAACGAAAAATTGCATTTCCATTTGTTCGAATTCACGCATACGGAAAATAAATTGTCTTGCAACAATTTCATTTCTAAACGCTTTACCCGTTTGAGCAATTCCAAAAGGAACTTTCATACGACCTGATTTTTGAACATTCAGGAAATTCACAAAAATACCCTGCGCTGTTTCCGGACGTAAATATAAATCCATTGCAGAATCTGCAGAAGCTCCCAATTTTGTTCCGAACATTAGGTTAAATTGCTTAACATCTGTCCAGTTTCTTGAACCGGTTTCAGGATCAGCAATTTCTAATTCTTCGATTAAAGCTTTTACATCCTGAAGATCTTCGCTCATACCTTTTGCAAGTCTTGATAAAATTTCTTTATATTTTGAAAGATATTCTACAACACGAGCATTTGTGGTAACAAATTCTTCTTCATTAAAAGCATCTCCAAAACGAGCTTTTGCTTTTTCAATTTCTTTTTGAGCTTTTTGATTTAGCTTTTCAGCATAATCTTCTACTAAAACATCAGCTCTATATCTTTTTTTCGAATCTTTATTATCAATTAACGGGTCATTGAAAGCATCAACGTGGCCTGAAGCTTTCCAGGTTGTTGGATGCATCAATATTGCAGCATCAAGGCCGACAATATTCTCGTTCATCTGAACCATTGATTTCCACCAATATTCACGGATATTCTTTTTTAATTCGACTCCATTTTGTGCGTAATCATACACTGCACTTAATCCGTCGTATACTTCGCTTGACGGAAAAATAAATCCGTACTCTTTTGCGTGCGAAACCACATTCTTAAATATATCTTCTTGTTTTGCCATAGTGATGCAAAAATATAAAAAGTACGTTTAAAAAAAAGAAAAATTATAAAGATTGAAGCATTGATTTAATTATTTTTGTAACCAAATTCTGTCTATTTGTGTTTAATTCTCTTCTTAACCTGTTTTTCCCTAAAGTTTGTGCCGGATGTCGCAAACTTTTATTAGCAACCGAAAATGTTTTATGTACAAATTGTCGTCATGAAATACCTCTGACTCAATATCATTTGGATAGCAAAAATGAAGCTGTCAAAAAATTTTACGGCAAGATTGAAATTGAGTATGCATCTGCATTTTTATATTTTAATAAAAAAGGAATAGTTCAGGAACTTATTCATAATCTAAAATACAAAGGACAAGAAGAAATTGGTACTATTTTAGGAAACTGGTATATTGAAGATCTTAAAGAACTACAATTGAAAATTCCTTTTGATGTTGTAATTCCGGTGCCATTACACAAAAGAAAACTTAAGGAACGAGGTTATAATCAGGTTACAACCTTTGGAAAAACTTTGGCAAAAGGTCTAGAAATTACTTATGATGATACTGTTTTATATAGAAAAAAGTATTCTAAAACACAATCCAAAAAAAATCTCTTGGGAAGATCAGAGAACATCGAAAATATATTTGATGTTCATTCTATAGAAAAGCATCAAAACAAGCATTTACTAATTATTGATGACGTACTTACTACGGGCGCAACGCTTGAAGCCTGTTCACGTGCTTTACTAAAAATTCCCGGAATTAAAATAAGTATTGTTTGTATGGCGATGGCGAACTCTTAAATTTCAATTTTTTAAATACCAAAAAACAATACATAATTAAACTGGAATTTGGTATTGGATTTTAATAAATAATTATTTTTTTCACTGTTCTTTTATCTCCATCAATAACTGTTACAAAATACATACCCGCTGCTACATCAGATAATTTAATATCTTGTTTAAAGTTTGGTGTACTTTCGAAAGTATTCAAATATATTCTTTTACCTAAAACATTATGAACAAAAACCTGAACTCCGGTTTTTGATTCGGTTGTAAATTGAATTGTAAAACTTCCCTTGTTTGGGTTTGGGTAAAGAACTAAAGCAACATCATCAGGTTCTTTGACTCCTAAGGTAAATTTTTGACTACAAATATTAATTGATGCTGAATTAATGGTACCAAATCTACCTGTAACGGCATCCCGAACTCTTAAAGTCCAGGGCCCTTGCGAATTTTCTCCATTAAAAGCAGCTAAAGCATCAACCGGAAAAACAATTTGAGCTATTGTTTTTGCGCAATCTAATTCAATCCCAGAATCATCATATTGCAATGATAATGTAGAATCTGTACCTGAACAGCCTTTATTAAATAACTGAACAACAGTGCCGGCTGGACTAACGATTTGAATTTCCAGATCAGAAAATCGTGCATGTGTCACATTCAAATCGACACTTACATTTGACACAGTTTCTGTTGATGTTGGAACAGTGATAGTCCTTGATGTATAATTACTTGAAGTTGGAATAGTAAACGAACTGCCAAAACTATAGGAATTACATGTTGTTGTTGATGTATATCCTATAGCAAAAGATTTAGCATTTAAGGCGTAATAAATATTTGCTGTTGGCTCAATCAAAATTCTGCAACTTGTTGATGAAACCACGCTTGTTGGAATCAAAATAGATTCTGAACCATCATTTGGAGTATTTGCTGCTAAAATTAGAGGAAATGTTAAGCCTCCATCGGTAGATAATTTTATATTTACATTTGATGAACCTTCCAGATTAGTGGTGTTATTTACATTCCATGTAATAGTTTGAAAAGATCCTTGTGCCCAACTTAAGTCAGCAGTATTTTGAGACGTAACTGCAAATGGTCCAGCTGAAGAAGATACATTTACAGTCATTTCGTCTGTATTTGTTTGAGCTGTTCCAAAAACCCCGTTATCTCTGGCCGTTAAAGTAAAATGTAATGTTCTTGCAATAGAAGAAACAGATTCCCAGGTTGTTGTTAATCTATTTTGAAGAACAGAACTAAAACTTGGCATATATCGAACGAGCGAACTATTAGGGGCTACTGATCTAAATAATGGTCCGTCTGGCTTAGTAGCATATGCTACACTATTTCCATTTGAAGTTGTTGTTGCATTATCATTTTCTTCCCAATTATAAGTGGTACTGCCTTCAACATTTGAACCTGTACCGGTTAAAACGAAAGCTGTACTAATTGGAATCGTGTAATCTGGACCCGCCCCAATTGTTGGCGGATTATTTGTCAATGCTGTGCTTACCGGACAGCTTTTTCCTGCAAGATTATTTTGAATTTGCAAAATACTAACATAAGCAAAATAGTCGTCAGAATTGTTTTGAACATTATAATCTGTTATTCCGGCATATCCCATAATCGTAGAACCACTTCCCGGTTCAACATTTACGCTGGTTCTTTCTCCGGCATCGTATGAAAAAGTATGATTTGCTCCTAATTGATGTCCTATTTCATGAACCACAAAATCAATATCAAATGTATCCCCTTCAGGTTTTCCGTCTGATGGTGAGGTGTACGCGCTTCCTTTTTCAGAATTTACACAAACACAGCCAATACAATTTGCATTACCCCCGCCTCCAGAAGCTCCAAATAAATGACCAATATCATAATTCCCTTCTCCAATAACATTCGTTAATGTACTTTGCACTTCCTGGTTCCATGCACCATCTACTCCTACTCCTGCATTTGAATAAGGGTCTGATGAAGCATCTGTATAAATTACTGCATCATTGTTTGCGATTAAAACAAGGTGTAATGCCAAGTCTTTATTTAAAACTCCATTAACTCGTGTCAGAGTTGCATTCATTCCTGCTAATGCCCCCACCTTTGTACCTCCAAAATATGAAGTATATTCTCCTGTACATGACAATGCCAATCGCATTGTTTTAAAAACTTTGTTATTTGAAGTTGTTTTTGCAGTTTTATCTGAACTATTACGGTCTGATTTTACATCAATAGTTTTACAAATTAACTTCGAACTTTCTGTTTTATTTGAAGTAAATAAAATGTATTCTGATTTATCATCCGGATTTTGCTCTATAAATTCAGAAGGTTTATCGGCACGAATTACCATTGTTTGCGTGCCAATTGGTGAAACGCTAAAGTGTATTTTTGCCGATTTATCGTCTATCCCACGACCTTCGTAAGCTCTTATTTCAGGATATTTTGCCTGTAATTCAGGATCGAAATTTGAAAATTCCCAAACTGAAAATCTTTCCAAAACACCTTCCGAGTTAGGAATTGTAATTTCTGAAGTACTATTTTTTGAACTTTTACTGGTTGCCGATGAAAGTTTTGCTTTCAGAAAATCTGAATTCAATTTATAATATAATTTATCTGAATCAGACGAATTTATACTTTTATTCAAAACTGAACCAGAACTCCTTTGCCATAAATCATCATTTTGAGCATGGACTTTGATACAACAAAAAATAAGTAATAAAAATAGTAGCTGTTTATTCATACTCAAGGGATTTAAAAAATCAAAATTAAGTGAATTAAATTAAATTCTTACATATATACGACAATTAATGGTTTTTTATCGACCAGCGAGCCCATTATCATAAAAAGTGACTTTATTATCTTAAAAAATCAATTAATGTTAGTGTCAAATTTAAAATAGATAGCATAAATTTGCACCATCCTAAACAATTTGCTTTGAAGCTCTTTCATTCTATAAACGATTTTCAATCAACCAAGAAAACTATTTTAACTCTTGGTACCTTTGATGGCGTACATATTGGTCATAAAAAAATTTTAGAACGAATTACCCAAAATACTGAAAACGGAAAATACGAAAGTTTAGTGCTTACTTTTTTTCCGCATCCGCGAATGGTACTACAGGAAAAATCAGAAATAAAACTTTTAAATACTATTGCCGAAAAATCTAAATTATTAGAAGAAACCGGAATAGAAAATCTTGTTATTCATCCGTTTAACGAAAGTTTTTCGAGATTAACAGCCGAAGAGTTTGTTCATTCTATTTTAGTTGATCAATTTCATATTCAAAAGATAATTATCGGGCATGATCACCGTTTTGGAAGAAACAGAACAGCAAATATTGATGATCTAATTGCTTTTGGTGCTGAATATGGTTTTGAAGTTGAGCAAATTTCGGCACAGGAAATTCAGGATGTTTCGGTAAGTTCTACCAAAATCAGAAAAGCTTTGGATGAAGGAAATATAACCTTGGCCAATGATTATTTGGGTTATGCTTATTTTTTAAGCGGCGAAGTTGTAAAAGGAAAACAATTAGGAAGAACAATTGGTTTTCCAACGGCCAATATCCAAATTGAAGAAGATTATAAAAAAATCCCTAAAAACGGTGTTTATATCGTGAAAACCTTTATTGATAACGTAGTCATTTTCGGAATGATGAATATTGGTTTTAATCCAACCGTAAATGGACAAAAGCAAACTATCGAAGTCAATCTTTTTGATTTTGATGCTGATATTTATGGTCAGAAACTAGAAATCTCTTTATTGGAATATATTCGGGAAGAGCAAAAATTCGGATCTGTAGATTTACTTAAAGAACAATTAAATAAGGATAAAAAGACGGCCTTAGACTTTGTGGGGCAACTTTAGGAAAAATCGTTATTTATTTTGATGAAAATCAGATCCTATTAAACGTACTGCCTGTCATTTCGACGGAGGAGAAATCTCCACAAGTAACTCCACAAAGAGAATCCAATCTTTGTCGAGCTTCTCACGGAGATTTCTCCTCCGTCGAAATGACAATATTGTGTTTAAACTTTGCGGCTTTGCAAGAAAGTTATTGTTTAAAGAAGCTTAACTTAATGACATTGCCCGTAGGGACTACACCTGATATCTATTATTTGCCACTATATATACTTTATATCCATTTAAAAAACTTTGTACTTCTTTTTTTAGTAAATTTGACACACAACTCTGTTTGTCAACAATTTACTATTAACTTCTTTAAAAATAACCATTATGAAATTACCTAAAGAAATACTCAACGGTTTTTTAATTTTCCTGGGAATTGGCATTTATTTTTTATTGATGAATGTATTAGGATTAGCTGATTTGTTTTACTTACGTACCTTAAATGTACTGTTCATATTTTATGGCGTAAACAGGACAATGCAAATGAATCTTAATGAAGGAGAAAATGATTTTGTGTCAAACGCAGTTTCTGCCATAACAACATCTGTAGTTGGTGTATCTATGAGTGTTTTTGGCTTGTTAGTTTACAGTTATGCACGAGGCGGCGATGCCTATGTAAAAACACTGTCTGAAGCATTTATGTTTGGAGGAAACCCATCTGTACCAACTTATTGCATTTGTTTATTATTTGAAGGACTTGCTTCTTCTGTTATTGTAACCTTAATGATGATGTTGTATTGGAACAATAAATATGCAGCCGATTAATTTTTTAGAATAAAATATATAATTTAAACACTCTAAAATCATAAAAAGATATAATTATATGATTTTAGAGTGTTTCTTTTTTGAAAATAACTATCAATTGTTCATTTACAGAATTCGGCATTGGTTGATTAGAACAATTTCGTTACTTTTGAAGCTTCAAAAACAATGTACCTAATGAGTATTACAAAACACAACTGGACAAAAGACGAGATAATCGCCATATATAATAAACCAATGATGGACTTGCTGTATGAAGCAGCAACAATTCACAGACAAAAACATGATCCGAACGTAGTTCAGGTATCTACATTACTATCTATTAAAACCGGGGGCTGTCCTGAAGATTGTGGTTATTGCCCACAAGCTGCACGCTACAACACAGGAGTTGAAGGAAACGACTTGATGAGTGTAAGTCAGGTAAAAGCTCAGGCTTTGCGTGCAAAATCAAGCGGATCATCTCGTGTTTGTATGGGAGCTGCCTGGAGAAATGTAAAAGATGGTGAAGAATTTGATCAGGTTCTTGAAATGGTTCGTACCATCAACAAATTAGACATGGAAGTTTGTTGTACTTTGGGTATGATTACCGAAAATCAGGCACAACGTTTGGCTGAAGCAGGTTTATATGCTTACAATCATAACTTAGATACTTCTGAAGAATATTATAAAGATGTAATTTCAACACGTGGTTTCGAAGACCGTTTGCAAACTATCGAAAATGTTCGTAAAACGAATGTTACCGTTTGTAGCGGTGGAATTATTGGAATGGGAGAAAGTATCGAAGACAGAGCAGGAATGCTTGTAGCGCTTTCTACTTTAAATCCTCAACCTGAATCTGTGCCAATTAATGCTTTGGTTGCTGTTGAAGGAACTCCGATGGAAGAAGAAAAACCAGTTGAAATCTGGGAAATGATTCGTATGGTGGCTACTACAAGAATTGTAATGCCGGATACACAAGTACGTTTATCTGCAGGAAGAACAAATATGAGCCGCGAAGGGCAAGCAATGTGCTTTTTTGCAGGTGCCAATTCTATTTTTGCAGGAGACAAATTACTTACTACACCAAATCCTGATGTACACGAAGACATGAAAATGTTTGAAATGTTAGGATTAATTCCGCAAAAGCCATTTACAAAAGTTTCGCAGCCAAAAACTGTTGAAGCATCAGATTCTCAATTTGCTCCTTTAGGCGAAAAACCAAAATGGTCAAGACCGGGACATACAATTGAAAGAAATCTTGAGGCTTCGATCAAATCAAAAATTTAAGTTATTGAGTTAATAAATCTCGAAAAACATTTTTAAATTGCTTATAACAAGTGTTATAAGCAATTTTTTTATTTAATAGAGATGAATTTAAAACAAATCGAAAGGGTAAAAAAAATCTCTAAATCTGATTTTATTTCCCAATACGTAAAAAACCAAATTCCCGTTGTTATCGAAGAGCTGACTGAAGACTGGCCGGCTTATTCTAAATGGAAATTATCATATATGAAAGAAATCGCAGGCGAAACTATCGTTCCTTTATACGATAACAGACCTGTAAACCACGAAGATGGCTTTAATGAAGCGCACACTAAAATGAAGATGAGCGACTACATTGATCTTTTAGAATCCAAGCCAACAAACTACCGCATTTTCCTTTATAATTTAATGAAAGAAATACCAACGCTAAAAGACGACTTTTTATGGCCTGATATTGGCTTGAAATTAGTGAAGCAAATGCCCATGTTGTTTTTTGGTGGAGAAAATTCAAAGGTTTTTATGCATTATGATATTGATTATTCTAATATTTTGCATTTTCATTTTCATGGAGAAAAACAATGCATGCTTTTTGCTCCGGATCAGTCTAAATATATGTACAAAGTTCCGCACGCTTTAATTTCGAGAGAAGACATTGATTTTGATGATCCTGATTATGAAAAATGGCCCGCCCTTAAAAATGCCGAAGGTTATATTACTAATCTTAAACATGGCGAAGTATTGTACATGCCAGAAGGATATTGGCATTATATGAAATATTTAACTCCCGGTTTTTCTATGAGTTTGCGTGCTTTTCCAAAAAATATTGCCCATTTATCAAAAGCGGCTTATAATGTATTTATTATGCGGCATTTTGATGTTTTAATGCGAAAATTTAAAGGTCAAAAATGGATTGACTATAAAAACGAAAAAGCAATTCAGAACACACATCAAAATCTGACGAAATCTGAAAATCTGGCAAAGTCTGCCTGATATAATTAAAAAAGCCGTTGTGAACTTTAGACTGCACCCAAAAGTTTAGACAAATTTATAATTAAGTTTGATAATAATGAGCTCGATATTTTATCGGGCTCATTTTGTTTAAATTTGATTTAATTCTTTCGTTATTATAATAGATTATATATCTATTAATTTCTTTTTTTAATTGTTCTATTGATTTGAATTTTTGAGTATAAAACATTTCAGATTTTAATATTCCAAAGAAGTTTTCAATAATTGCATTATCCAAACAGTTTCCTTTTCTTGACATACTTTGTTTGATTCCTTTTTGTTCTAATAAATGTTGGTAATGTTTCATTTGGTATTGCCAGCCTTGGTCAGAATGAAGTATTAAATTTGTATTGTTTGGTATTTTTCTAAAGGCTTTTCTCAGCATCATAACCACTTGATTGAACACTGGTCTCTCCGTAACTTCATAGCTGATTATTTCTTGATTAAACAAGTCAATTATTGGTGATAAATATAATTTGTTTCCCCCTACGTTGAACTCTGTTATATCGGTTGCCCATTTTTGATTTGGGGCTTGTGCCCTAAAATTTCGTTCCAGTATATTTGGAGCTATTTTACCATTTTCACCTTTGTAAGATTTATATTTTTTTACTCTAATAACACTTTTCAGCCCTAATAGATTCATTAATCTGAGAACTGTTTTTATGATTGATAAGCACCCCTCTGTTTTGCAGTTCATCGGTTATCCTTCTATAGCCATAGCATCCTTTATGCTTTTGATAAATGGCTTTAATCAGTTCTTTAGTTTCTTTATATTTATCAGGTGATTTACTTTGTTTTTGATGATAATAAAAACTGCTGCGCGCCATATTTGCTAGGTCCAGAAGTAATTCCAAACCAAATTTATGCCTTAATTCGTTTATGGCTTTGGATTTTTCCTGGCTTGAATTAAGGCTTGAAGCTTTTTTAGCAATTCATTCTCACAGCGAAGTCTTTCGTTTTCTTTTAGCAGTTCTTGCTCTCTTGTAAGGAGTTTGTCTGATTTACGTTTTTTGCCTTTATTATCACTCATCGATATGGGTCTGCCTCTTTGTTTTGGTTGTAATGCTGCTAGCCCAAAGTTAGCAAAATCTTTTTTCCATTTTAAAATTATGGACATATTGGGAATATTAAATCTTATGCCAGCCTGCATCAAGGAAAGAGATTCTTTTTGTATGCTATTGAGTACTTTTAGTTTAAATTCGGCTGAATAGCTTTGATTAATTCGTGGCAATAAACCAATTTTACCATATGCCTTATAAAAACTGACCCACTTACGAATATTCCATCTTGCAGTCTGTTTTAATTTTGAAACATATCCATCTGAATAATGCTTCTTTAAAACCAATTCTACACATTCTAACTTAAATGCATAGTCATACTTTACTTTTCTTTCCATAAAAAATGCCCCAAATAGTGTCTAACTTTTTGGGGCATGTTCACTTTAAAGTTTACAACGGCTTTTTTATTAAACCATTATTTAGAATACCATTTTTGTAGTAGTTACATTTCCATTACCAAAAATTGTTTTAATCAACAAAACCTGATTAGATTGTAAACCGGATATCTGCAATTCTGTACTATCTATTTTCTTTTTATTATAAAGCAATTTTCCGGTAACATCAAAAATAAAAACCTCTTTAATGTTTTCTTTGGTTGATGTTACCTTGATAATTTTCTCTTTTGCAGAAACCAAAATTTTCTGTTCCACATCTTCAATAGCAACTTTTTTCAAGGTTTTATTATTAGTATAGCGTAACACAAAACGACCATCAAAAATACCTGTTGAAGTTGTAAAGGTATAATTGCCGGTTCTTAAGTCATGAATTGAATTGGTAGTTTTGTCTTCTAAATAAATAGCCTGATTAACTAAATTACCATCGGCCTGATCTATAGAAATAGTAAAACTGCCGGCAATTGTGCTTTTATATCCAAGCGGTACAATATCAGTATCCGAAAAAGGCACAGCGCGTCCCTGAATTACAAGTTTGTGGCCATTATTTACACTATAAAAATCCAAATACGGATTACCATCAATTGTTTGACCGTCATATCTGGTTTCATAATCGTTAGTAGCACCTTCAATATAACCAATCAAAATTTGTTTAAAAGCACCACCATCATTAGTCATATTAAGCCATAACCGATTTTTTTCAAGTGCAACTTTTGAAGTTTTTGCTGGTTTAAAAAACTGACTATTTGAGCCAAAACGCATCGCATTTGTAAAAGTTACTATTCCGGACGAGCTTGTTTCAGTAAAAAAACCTTGCCCGGCTGCTATTTTACCACCTGGTATTTCTTTATTGTTTCCTGATGCTGTGGTTGCTGTTTTGGCTGCAACGCCCCCAGTCAGATTATAACTTGCATAATCATCTGCATTGTATTTATAAGAAGTTCCAAATACTACGGGTGTGTTGTGTGTCCAGAAATATAAGGTTCCGGTTAAAACTGGGTTATTCAAAATAAATTGATCGGCATCTAATGCTGAAGGATAAGGATTTCCCAGCAAATAAAATTTTCCGCTATCTAATGTCGCACTGGTTACATTTCCATTATTGGGAACTCCAATAAAAGAAGCTGTGTAATCGGCCCTGATTGTATTAGAATAATTTTGCGGACCACGAATTATATAACCTTCTCCAACAACCATAGTCGTACTTCTGTTTGTGATTACCCAATTTGTTCCGCTATATCTAAAATATTTATCCCCTAAAGTTAATGGCGAAACATCAACGAGTTTTTGCGGGTTTACGGGAGTTGACCAATATACAAAATCGGCCTGGCGAATTTGCGGGCTTATTCGTTTGTAGATAATATTTCCGGTATTAATAACATTATTACGCTGTATTAAACTTGCATTATTCTCGAATATTAATTTTGTTCCTGTTGCAGATTCTACCGTAAGTTGGTTATCAATAAATAATGTATGTGGAGAATTTATTGTCACTTCTTTTCCTCCTTTTACTTTACAAGAGCAACCGCTTATATCTCCTATTGACTGATAGTTTTCGGCAAATTCAATGATATCAGAAGATATCGGCACGCTCACTTTCGACCATGTTGTTCCATTCCACGTATTTACATCCGGTGCTTTTATTACAATACTAACTGTTGGCAATGAAGTGCAGTTTACACCATCCTGCGCAGTAAAAGTGTATGTGCCGGGAGCTAAATTAGCAATTGTATAATTGGAACCCGAAACGGAATAAGTTTGAGTTGATGAACCGCTTTGGTAAACTTGTCCATTTGTTGCAGATATAAATCCGTTAAGTTCTACACTTCCTGTTGAAATAACACAAGTTGGTTGTGTAATACTAACAACATTGGGTGTGGGTAATGAAGATTTAACAGTAACTGTTGTGGCTGAAGAGGAAAGGCTTTGACATCCTGCGGCATTTGTTACCTGAACAGAATAATTTCCGGATGTTGTTACTACTATACTCTTTGTAGTTGCACCGGTTGACCATAAATAACTTGTCCCGGTAACGGAAGTCAATGTAACATTTCCTCCATCGCAAAATGTTGTAGCCCCACTTGTGGATATTGTGGGAACCGCGGGTTTGGCATTAACTGTTGCAAAAATAGTTTTAGAACTGGTGTAAACAGATCCTCCATAAGTAGTAGTATAGGTAAGATTGGCTTCGTAAGAGCCTGATATAGCATTTGCAAAAGATACTACTGATTGTTTATCTGGATAGTTTACAAAAGATGCCGCACCGGGAATTTTTACAGACCAATGCCAGTTCAATGCGGCTCCGTCTGCTCCATCTTTTGCTGCGGTAAAATTAAGAGTGCTTCCCTCACAAATTGGCGCATTACTTGTAGGCTTTGATTGCAAAGTTCCTCCTAAATTATTAAGCTGCGCAAAAGTATATTCGGCATTGCCACTTCCTACACAAACGGCAAATTTTACTGTACCAATAAACAAAGCAACCTGATTTGAACATCCTCCCCCTGTATCATCAATTCTTCCCGGTGGGTTGATATCTACGATTGTCCCGGCGGGAAAACGAATAGAACTCTGATTTGTATTAAAATCCAGTACGCCATTAATAGTAACAACCAGAATATTTCCTGCAGAAGTTGATACTATTGGATCTCCGGAAGCCAACAATGTTCCGTTTATCGTTAACGATTTTATTGAAACATTTGTACTAAGTGTTATGGTTGATCCGGAACCAATAATAACATCGTCATTTATAGTAGGTACTGTTCCGCCAATCCATGATGTTGTCGCAGTCCAATTTCCCGTTCCTGTACTTGTTATGGTAGCTCCATTTGAAAATCCAAAACAAAATAACATTGAAAAAATAAAAAGTAATTTTCGGTTCATTTCACGTGGTATTTAAATTTAACAATAGATCTTTTAGCAAATTATTTTTCAAAAAAAAGCTCATAGGAATTTTGCTTTTTTAGTCCGTCCCAGAGGAAATTTCAATGCCTTTTTTATCACTTGTTTTTTCCTCAAAACACCATAAACAATTTACAATTTTCTATTCACTAAGGTTAAATTAACGCCCTGAATTTCAACCAATTAAATACGTTTTTACTATTCTAGGTTATTTCTCATAAATATATTTTTTTTAAGTAATTCATCATATGAAAAATGCAAATCATCTGATTTAGTAAATATGCATTTTTCATTATTTTTGAAAAATTATAATAATTTGAAAAAAAATTATGTTAAAAATAAATTTAACACGAAAAAAAACGTCTGGAAAACAATTTTGGGTCGAAATTTTATTTTAAAAAAAGTCGTTTTTTAAACGCAAAATGATCGTTCAAAATGAAAGGTGAAAACCTATTAAAATAAAATTTTACGTGTTGTATGATATCCGTTTTTCAACAATATTTTTAGTAGTAAAATTTGATTTTTGGATGATAGATTTTCAATAGTAAATCTGGAGTTTTCTATCTTGGTTTTTCTGTAGATCTGTTTACCCGAAATGTCAAAAATTTCAATATCCTTAATATCATTTTTGTTTGCGTCGACAATTATATTATTGCTGTTTACAAAAACTAATATTTTATTGATTTCTCTCTCCGGATTATTTGTTTTTAAATCTTTACTAATAAAATTCAACTCAAAACGTTCATTAAAATTTCCCTTTTTTGTAGAAAATAAATAGGGAGATTCTTTTAGATCATGTTTAATTTTCAAGTCCTTATCTTCAATAAAAACATTTAGATCACTAAACAGTCCATCATCATGGTCAATACCAATACTAAATTCGCCTTCGATAGTGCTTGAATAGCCTAACAAAATAGAATCAGTATCTTCGAAAGGCAAACCTCTGCCCTGAATTACCAATTTTCTATTTTCAACAACACTATAAAAATCTACAAATTGATTTCCATTAAAAGATTCCGCATCATAACTTTCATCATACAAATTGGTTGCCCCATTAATATATCCCAATAAAATCTGTTTAAAAACGCCTTCATTATTTTTAAGATTCAACCAGATTCTATGTTTTTCGACAATATTTTCTTTTGTTTTGGCTTGCTTAAAAAAAGCAGAATTTCGACCAGAAATACGCATACTATTATTGAATTCAGCTATTTCAGAATTTTTACTGATTACAAAAAATGCTTGTCCTGAGGCAATAGTTCCATCTGGAATACTTTCATTTATACCTAATGAAACTGCGCCGCGTGTACCAATGCCTCCCAGCAAATTGTAAGCAGCATAATCATCAGATGTATACTTATTATTAGTTATTGGTGTATTATGTGTCCAGAAATAAAGAGTTCCTAAAATATTTGACGTGTTGTTAGTCAAAAAAGCATCGGCACTTATTGCAGATGGATATGGGTTACCAATTAAATTAAAGCCATTTTGTTTTTTCAAACTCACCTCCACTTTTCCATTAGCCGGAACGCCTTTAAATGTGGCTTCAAATGTTGAAGGTTTTGTTGTAGAAAAATGCTGTGGACCACGGATACTATATCCTTTGCCGGGAATCATGATATTTGATGCATTTTCGATCTTCCATTTATCCAAAACAGCATCATAAGAAAAAAACTTATCCAGCAATGTATCTGGCGAAACATTAATTAGTTTTTCATTATAAACAGGCGAAGACCAATAAGTATAATCGAATTTTAATATTGGCGAAGATTTTCTTTTGACATTAGCAATACCGGTATTTACAATATCATTGTCCCGCTGATATAAACTTGCTGTATTTTCTAAAATTAAAGTACCAAGGCCTGAATAATCGAACTCAATTCCTAAAGTATTGCCGCTTAAAAGTGTTACGGTTTTGCCTTCGTTAATATAACAGCTGCAAATATTTGAAGACGCTAAGGCGGGATAATCGTCTTGAAAGTAGATTTGCTTTCCGCCTGACGGTAAACCATTTGACCAGCTGTGACCATTCCAAATTGAAGAATCCAAACAAAGGTTCAAACGTGCAATTCTGTGTTTGGATATTCCTGATACAGAATTGAAATCTCCTCCAATCATCAATTTAAAATCTGATGTGAAGGCCATAGTGTATAATTTACTATTTAAACGGGCATCAAAAGAAGCGTCATAATCGCCTGTTTTTAAAAGCCTTACTAATCGTAACGAAATGACGTTTTTATAAGTTCCGGAAAAAGTTCCGCCTACTACGATACGATCGTCTGGCTGTACCAAAATACTTCGCACATCACCTTTATTAAAACCTGTACCAGAATCAAAAGTCGTATCTAAACTTCCATTGGTATTTAACCTAAGAATCCGCTTTTGAGACGTGCCGTTATAAAATAAAAAACTTCCTCCAACAATAATTTTTCCATCAGACTGCAATGCCATTGCATAAATGTAATTGTCAAAACCTGCGCCAACATTGAAACCGGAATCAATACTTCCATCGGGATTTAGCCTAACTAGTCGTGCAGCAGAATACCCATTAAAACTACTGAATCTTCCACCAAGCAATATTTTTCCATCTGGCTGAATCAAAACAACTTCGATAATACCATCGGCACCATGACCAACATTAAAACTTAGATCCCGAGTTCCATCAGGCAATAATCTTACTATTCGCGTTGCGGGATTGGCAGCACCATTATAATTTGTAAAACTTCCCGTCGCAATTATTTTCCCATCAGACTGAGTTGCCAAAGCGTAAACCTGACTATTAAAACCTGAACCGATATTAAATGTTTGATCAACTGATCCGTCAGACAAAATTCTAATTATCCGATTACAGGCTGTCTCGTTATATTTTGTGAAATTCCCGCCAAGAATAATTTTTCCATCCTGTTGCAAAACGGCTGTTTTAATTACATTATTAGCACCTGCTTGCTTCAAATTAAAACTTTCATCATAAGTTCCATCTTCTAAAAGCCGAACAATTCTTGAAGCCTGTTCGCCATTAAACTTTTTAAAATTTCCAAATACCATTGTCTGTTTATTTTCCAGAGGAATCACTTTATAAACAGAATTATCAAAACCAACTCCTGCCGATAAATATGCTGTATCATATTCTCCTGCCGGATTAATTTTTGCTAATCTGCCTTGATTTAATCCATCGAAAACAGAAAATGAACCACCAACATACCAAGAACCTTCTGCGTCATTTTCTAAAGCTAAAACTGAAGCTGTTGCAGGTCCGGAACCAAAATCCAAATCAGTTCTAATAGTTCCGTTCCGGTTTAAAACACAAATTCGATTCACCTCAGCTCCATTATAAAAACCGGTAAAAGATCCTCCAATCATTATATTACCAGAAATATCTGTTTTTATAACCTGAACTGCGCCTCCATTAAATCCCGATCCTGATAAAAAAGTCGAATCTAAACTTCCGTCTTCATTAATTCGAATAATTCTATTTGCCGAAATTTCATTATAACTGCTAAATTTTCCGCCTAATAGAACTTTTCCATCCGATTGTATAAACATTGCATTTACATCATCGTTAAACCCTGTTCCGATATTAAAACTTTCATCAACTCTTCCTTCGGGAAATAGTTTTACTATTTTATTAGAAGAGATTCCATTAAATGCTGTAAAATTGCCGGACAAAAGTATTTTTCCATCAGATAAAATTTCGACGTTTGTAATATTTGATGTTGTGCCAATTCCTGTATTAAATGTGGTATCGATCGTGCCATTGGGTAAAATACGTGCAATTCTATTTACGGTGCTACCATTGTATTTTGTAAAGCTGCCTACAATGATAATTTTTCCATCAGCCTGCTCGCAAGCATCATAGATAATTCCTGTTGCTGCCCCGATTGTTGTATTAAATGAAGCATCATAGGAACCATCTGAATTTAATCTGACAAGTCTTCCTGAGTTGTTTCCATTATAAGATGTAAAGCTTCCGCCAACGATTATCTTTCCATCTCTTTGAATGTGTGAAGTATAAACTTTACCGTTGAACCCTGTGCCTGCATGAAAATTTTCATCAATTATACCATCCGGATTTAAGCGGGCAAAATAAGGAGAAGGGATTCCGTTAAGATTCAGATAGTCACCGCCAACAATTAGGTATTGATTAGATTGTATTGATAAAGTTCGGACTGTATTATCAAAACCATCTCCGTTTAGTCCATCATCAATGGTATTAAAATAAGTATCTACTTTGCCTTGCTGGGCCAAAAGTTCCATACTAATAAAAGGTAAAAAGAGGATCAGGGAAAAAAGTATTTTTTTTATCAAAATGTGAATAAAATTTAGTCAATAATTATTTTGTAAGAATCGGACTAAATTTATAATTCGTTTTGAAACCCTGCAATACCCACTTACCGTGATTTTTCAGGTAATTTTTTGTGGTTAATTTGATGTCAAAAAACAAAAAAGACGCACTATTTTGTGCGTCTTTTTGAAATAAACTAATTTATATTTTTAATTAAAAATAATCTTTTTAGTTGTTGTAAAGTCATTCTCAAGAGTAACTTTTACAAGCAATACCTGATTGGATGATTGCAGGTTTTGTATTTGAAGCTCTGTTGTGCCTGCTTTCTTTTTGCTGTAAAGCAGTTTTCCCGAGATATCGAAAACCGTTACCTCTTTTATGTTTTCTGTTGAAGAAGTTACCTTGATGGTTTTGTCTTTTACAGAAACCAGA